>CAVFPH010000021.1:0-26479 GCA_963624325.1 bacterium | reverse complement strand
CCTGAGCGCCTATGCCTCCCTGACCGGGCGCGAGATTGACTGCCAATTGGTGGAGGAGGCTCTGCGGGAGGTATTTGCCAAGCATGAGCCGCGGCACATCACCTGCGAGGATGTTATGCGTACGGTGGCCACCTATTACAATGTAACGCCTGAGGATTTGAAAGGCCCGCGCCGCAACCGCGAAATCGCAACCCCGCGCCAAGTGGCCATGTACCTTTGCCGTGAACTGACGGACAGCAGCATGTCCCGTATCGGCGATGCGATGGGCGGCAGAGACCATACCACCATCCTGCACGGCTGCGACAAGGTATCGGAGGATATTCGTACATCCGAAGCCTTCGCATCATTGGTAGATGACCTGCGTCATCAGCTTCAAAACAAATAAAAAACAGAAAAATAAATAATTGAAAGCAAAAACTTGCAAAAAGGGCTTGCTTAAAATCAGGAATGCGTGTATAATGCAATTCGTTGATACACAATCCTGCTTTTAAGGAGCCTTTTATTATGCTCAGCCTTTCCTTTACGGCCATGGGAGTTGCTCCCTCTGCTACGCTCAAATTGAACGCCACCGTTGCTCAGATGAAAAGTGAGGGGGTTCCCGTGCTGTCTCTGGGCGCAGGTGAGCCCGATTTTGACACGCCGGAGCATATCCGTCAGGCTGCAATCGAGGCAATGAACAGCGGAAAAACCCGCTATACCGATGTCAGCGGCATTCCGCAGCTGCGTCAGGCGATTGCTGATCATATTTTCAAGCAGAAGGGCCTTCGCTATGATGCGAAGGAAGTGATTGTCGGTGCCGGTGCAAAGCAGGTGCTGTATCATGCGCTGCAGGCAATTCTGAATCCCGGTGATGAGGTGGTTCTGCCCTCTCCCTATTGGGTAAGCTACACCGAGATGATCCGCATGGCCGGTGGCGTTCCGGTTTTTGTCAGCACCGATCCTGCAAATTTCTTCTTGCCTACCCCGGAGCAGATGGCGTCCGTCATCACCGACCGCACGAAGGCAATGATCATGAATTCCCCCAACAACCCCACGGGTGCCGTCTGGCCGCGGGAACTGGTTGCCGCAGCGATGGCGCTGGCCAAGAAGCACGATTTCTGGGTGATCAGCGATGAAATCTATGAAGCCCTTGTATACGACGGCATGGAGCATGTTTCCCCCGCTTCAATCAGTGCGGATGCGTTCTCCCGCACCATCGTGATCTCGGGATTCAGCAAGTCCTATGCCATGACGGGCTGGCGCATCGGCTACGGCAGCGGACCGCGCAGGGTGATTGCCGCGATGGCCGCACTGCAGAGCCACGCAACGGGAAATGTAAACAGCATCGCGCAGTATGCCGCTCTGGCTGCCCTTCAAGGGCCGCAGGACTGCGTTCAGCAGATGAAGCAAAGCTTTGAAAGACGCCGTACCCTCATGACCGACTGCGTAAATCGGGCGGGGCTGACGATCGGTATTCAGCCGCAGGGCGCTTTCTATCTGCTGCTGGACATCCGTTCCGCGCTCGGCAAGACAATTGACGGCCGTGTGATTAACAGCGATCTTGACTTTTCGGAAGCGCTGCTTGCCCACAGCTATGTGGCCGTCGTCCCCGGTTCTCCCTTCGGCGCGCCGAATTTCGTCCGCCTTTCCTACGCGGTCTCCGATGCAACAATCGTAGAGGCTGTGGAGCGCATCGGAAAGTTCATGGATGCGCTGATGGTAACGGAATTGGCTTCCTGAAAAATCCGTATACAAAAAGAGAGGCTGATAAGGCCTCTCAGGGTGCCGACAAAGTCGCCGCCCGCCGAAAAATCGATAAACTAAGCGGACGGAGTGAAAAACTCCGTCCGTTATGTTTATGCCTTGTGTTCAAGGGCTGCAATGACGATCTTGGCGGTATCCGCCATCTTTCGGCGGGATTGCATGCTGCGCTGCTGAAGATAGCGGTGTGCTTCCGCCTCGGTCATGCCGCGCGCGGTTTGAAGCAGCTTTTTTGCCTGTGCAATCAGTGCCTGCTCCTGCTCCGATGGCCGCGCGGGGGAATGAACCTGCTGCGACTGCAGCAGGCTGTCGATTGCCTCCGCAAAGGTTTCACGGCTGACCGGCAGCGGCAGAAGGCGGATACCCGGACTTTCGCAGGCATCCAGCTGCTCCGGCTTGCCGATAACCAGCATATCCGCCTGCCCGTCCAGATCCGCATACAATTCATCTGCGGTATAATCGGGCAGCCGCGCGGCGCACACGATGCAGCCGCCGCCCATATAGCGAACGGCCTGCAGAACCTGTGCGCCGGTGCGGCAAAGCGTTCGGGCAGTAAGGCCAGATGCAGTGAGCCATGCACAGATGCGGTGCGCGGCGGCCTCGGAGGAGAAAGCGACAATCAGACGGTTCATTCCGGACTCCGAACAATCTTAGTAGGTAACCAGATATTTTTCAATTTCCCAGCTGCTCACGTGGGTGCGGTAAGAATCCCACTCCTTCTCTTTGCCGGCTACGTACTGGCTGACAATGTGCTCGCCCAGCGCATCGCATACCAGCTTATCTTCCTGCATGGCGGCGAGGGCATCATGCAGCGTGCCGGGCAGGCTGCGGATTCCCTTGGCTTCGCGTTCTGCAGGCGTCATGGCAAAGATATTGCCGGTGATCTCGGCGGGCGGCGTCATCTTCTTTTCGATGCCGTCCAGACCGGCCGCAAGGCACACGGTCAGCGCCAAATAAGGATTGCAGGAAGGATCGGGACAGCGCAGTTCCACACGGGTGGATTGACCACGCGCGGCGGGAATGCGAATCAGGGCCGAGCGGTTGGAGGCAGACCAGGCCGTGTAGCAGGGTGCTTCATAGCCGGGGACCAGGCGCTTATAGGAATTGACCAGGGGATTCAGGATGGCCGTCATGCCGCTGATGTGATGCAGCAGACCGGCGATATAATGATAGGCATCCTCAGACAGCTGCTTATCGCCGCCCTGATCGAAAAACACGTTTTTGCCGTCCTTGAACAGCGACATATTGGTGTGCATGCCGCTGCCGTTGATGCCGAAGATGGGCTTGGGCATAAAGGTGGCATGCAGACCGTTCTTTTGAGCCAGCGTTTTTACGGCCAGTTTGAATGTCATGATATTGTCGGCTGCAGACAGCGCCTCGGCATATTTAAAGTCAATTTCATGCTGACCGGCGGCCACTTCATGGTGGGAGGCTTCAATTTCAAAGCCCATGGTTTCAAGTGCCATGCAGATTTCGCGGCGCGTGCTTTCACCGTGATCCAGCGGGCCCAGGTCAAAATAGCCGGCCTCATCATTGGTGGCCGTGGTGGGCTTGCCGTCCTCATCGGTCTGGAACAGGAAAAATTCGCATTCCGGGCCCACGTTAAAGCTGTAGCCCATGTCAGCCGCTTTTTTCAGCATCCGGCGCAGCGCTCCGCGGGGATCGCCGATAAAGGGGGTGCCGTCCGGATTGTATACATCGCAGATCAGCCGGGCAACCTTGCCGTGCTGAGGACGCCAGGGCAGAATGGTAAAGGTATCCAAATCGGGACGGAGGTACTGGTCGGATTCCTGAATGCGAACAAAGCCTTCAATGGAGCTGCCGTCAATCATGATTTCGTTGTTGACAGCCTTTTCAATCTGTGAGGCAGTGATGGCCACGTTCTTCAGCTGGCCGAAGATATCGGTAAACTGCATGCGGATAAACGCCACATCATCTTCGTGTACAATGCGAATGATATCTTCCTTGGTGAACTTGCTCATTCCGAAAATCCTCCCGAAAAAATAGTAAAACAGAGCACGGGAACACCTTGCATAGCACCCTTGCTCTGTAATGCGGGTATTTTAGCAGACGAAAGGCAATCTGTCAACTGTTTATTTGCGCTGCTTGCGATGTTTTGTGCCTGTTTTCTTTCGAAAAAATCACAGACAACTTCCTAAAAAAAGCCCTTGACATTGCCGCAAAACAACACTATGATTGGTAGCGTTTTTGAATTCCGAAGGATGAGAAATGAGGCGCTTGATGGTGGAAGCAAAACGGGAAAGCACGACATCGAAAATGGAGAAAGCAAAGGCGTTTGCCCGAAAAAATACCGTGCTGCTGATTGCGCTGGCACTGGCATTGCTGTCCATGGTGCTTGTACCGCCCGATCGGGAATATGCAGGGTATTATGACATCAAAACGCTGTGCTGCCTGTTTGGAACACTGGCGGTGGTGTGCGCGCTGAAGAATATTCATTTCTTTTCGATCCTGGCACAGCGCATTATTATCCTTACGGGCAGTGAGCGAACCGCTGCGCTGGCACTGGTTTATATTACATTTATCGGATCCATGCTGATTGCCAACGATATGGCGCTGATTACCTTTTTGCCGCTTGGCTATTTTGTCTTTTCCGTTACGGACAGCAAGCGGGACATGGCCATTGTATTTATCCTGCAGAACATTGCCGCGAACCTCGGCGGCATGCTGACACCCTTCGGAAATCCGCAAAACCTGTATCTGTACGCACACTACAGCATTGAAAACGGCGAGTTTATGTCCATTATGTTTCCGCCGTTTGCCGTATCCGTGGTGCTCATTACGCTGTGCTGCCTGTTTTTGCCAAAGCGCCGACTGCAGATCAAGGCATCCGACCAGGGGAAAAGCCGGAGCCTGCCGCCCATGCGCACGGCTTTTTATCTGGTGCTGTTTGCGCTGACGATACTGATGGTTTTCCGTCTGCTGCCCGCATGGCTGGTGCTGACAATATTGATTGTTTCGCTTTTGATCACAGACCGCAAAGCGCTGGGCATGGTGGACTATTGCCTGCTGCTGACCTTTGTCTGCTTTTTTACCTTTGCGGGCAATATGGCAAGAATTGAGCCTGTACGCAGCCTGTTTTCCGGCCTTCTGCAAAAAAATACCCTTCTTACCGCCGTCCTGTCCTGCCAATGCATCAGCAATGTTCCCTCGGCGATCCTGCTGTCGCAATTTACGCAAAATTATCCTGCGCTGCTGATCGGCGTCAATATCGGCGGTACGGGAACGCTGATCGCTTCTCTGGCCAGCTTGATTACATTTCGGGAGTTCGGTTCGCATTACCGCGGAGAGGGAAAGTTTTACATTAAGCTCTTCTCGGCATTCAACTTTTCGTTTCTGCTGGTGCTGACACTGTTCTCCCTGTTTGTCTGTAAAGTCTGATGAAAAATATCCCGGAAATTTGTAGGCCGCATATTTAACCATTGACAGCCCGCCGCGCGCATGATACAATACCCCCGTAAAACGTTCTTTAAGTCGGTACGAGAGACCGGCAAGACGTACATGAATCGGGGCGCCATGCGTCCGGAGTTTCTGTTTGTACCGCTCTTGCCAACCGGCAAGGGCGTTTTTGATGCAAAGAAATGAGGAAGCAAGGCATGAAGGGTATCGTGAAGAACGCCTATGTCTACGAGAAAGGGCATTTTGTTCACCGTGATTTTTCATTCACCGCCGAAAATTCGGCGGATACCGATCTTTCCTTCAACAGCCTTGCTGTTTTTCCCGGCTTTGCGGATGTGCATGTGCACTTCCGTGAGCCGGGTTTTTCTTATAAAGAAACCATTTTCAGCGGCAGCAGGGCGGCGGCACGGGGCGGTTTCTGCACGGTTTGCACCATGCCGAACCTGAATCCCGTGCCGGATACCCGGGAGCACCTGCGGGAGCAGCTGGAGATTATCAGCAGAGATGCCTGCATCCGCGTATTGCCTTATGGGGCCATTACGCGGGGAGAGCATGGGAAAATGCTTTCGGATATGGAAGCCATGGCTCCCTATGTGTGCGCCTTTTCGGATGACGGGCGGGGCGTGCAGGACCATGACATGATGAAGGCCGCTATGCGGAAAGCACATTCCCTTGGCAAAATCATAGCTGCGCACTGCGAGGACAACAGCCTCCTTTGCGGCGGGTACATCCATGACGGCGCATATGCCGCCGCCCATGGACATCGGGGAATCTGCTCCGAAAGCGAATGGAAACCGATTGAGCGGGATCTGGAGCTTGTACGGGAAACCGGCTGTGCGTATCATATCTGCCACGTTTCCACAAAGGAGAGCGTCCGACTGATCCGAAAGGCAAAGGCAGAGGGTCTGGATGTGACCTGCGAAACAGCGCCGCATTATCTTCTGCTGGATGAAGGATGCCTTTTGGAAGATGGGCGATTCAAGATGAATCCGCCGCTAAGAAGCGCAGCCGACCGCGAAGCGCTGATTGAGGGCGTGCTGGACGGAACCATTGACATGGTTGCCACCGATCATGCGCCGCACAGCGCAGAGGAGAAAGGCCGTGGCCTTGCGGGCAGCCTGATGGGGGTTGTCGGGCTTGAAACGGCATTCCCCGTGCTGTATACGGGCTTGGTAAAGACGGGCATCCTTACGCTGACAAAACTGATTGAACTGCTGTATGAGAATCCCGTCAAGCGCTTTGACCTTGCGTCCCCGCAGGAAGACAGCTTTACGCTGTTTGACCTGAATTCGGAATATACAATTGATCCGGAAACATTCCTGTCGAAGGGAAAAAGCACACCGTTTGCGGGAGCGCGGGTGTTTGGACAATGCAGACTGACCGTATGCCGCGGCCGGGTTGTATGGACTGACGCAAACTAAGCATTGCAATTGAATGGAGGAAAAAAGCATGGCAAAGAGAACGGATCTGAAAAAAATACTCATCATCGGTTCGGGCCCCATCGTGATTGGTCAGGCTGCGGAGTTTGACTATGCCGGCACGCAGGCTTGCCTTGCCCTGAAGGAAGAAGGCTATGAAGTAGTGCTGGTGAACTCCAATCCCGCTACCATCATGACCGATACCTCCATTGCGGACAGGGTGTACATGGAGCCGCTGACGCTGGAGTACGTGGCACGCATCCTGCGCTACGAGCGGCCGGATGCCATTATTCCCGGCATCGGCGGCCAAACCGGGCTGAACCTGGCAATGCAGCTGGAAAAGAAGGGCATTTTGAAGGAATGCCGCGTGGAGCTGCTTGGCACCAGCAGCGCCAGCATTGAGCGCGCGGAGGATCGCGAGCTGTTTAAAGAATTGTGCCAGGAGATCGGCGAACCGGTCATTCCCTCTCAAATTACCTATTCTGTCGAGGAGGCCGCTGAAGCCGCCCGGAAAATCGGCTATCCCGTGGTGCTGCGCCCCGCGTTTACGCTGGGCGGAACGGGCGGCGGATTTGCATATGACGAGGCAGAGCTGATTGAGACTGCCGTGAATGCGTTCCGCCTCAGTCCCGTGCATCAGGTGCTGGTGGAAAAGAGCGTGAAGGGATACAAGGAAATCGAGTTTGAAGTCATGCGCGACGGAAGCGACCATGCCATTACCATCTGCGGCATGGAAAACGTGGATCCCGTGGGTGTGCATACGGGAGATTCCATTGTCGTAGCGCCGATTTTGACCCTCAGCGATCATGACCTGAAAATGCTCAACGACTCTGCCATCAAGATCATCCGCGCTTTGAAAATCGAGGGCGGATGCAATGTGCAGTTTGCACTGAATCCGGATTCCGGCGAATATTTCCTGATTGAGGTCAATCCGCGCGTTTCCCGCTCCTCTGCGCTTGCATCCAAGGCCAGCGGCTACCCCATTGCACGCGTTACGGCCAAAATCGCCGTCGGCATGAGGCTGGAAGAAATCGCCATTGCCAATACCAATGCTGCTTTTGAGCCGAGCCTTGACTACATCGTGGCAAAGCTTCCGCGCTTCCCGTTTGACAAGTTTACTTCGGCAAACAACAAACTGGGAACACAGATGAAGGCGACGGGCGAGGTTATGGGCATCGGCGCCAACCTGGAGGAAGCGCTGCTCAAGGGCGTGCGCAGCCTGGAGATCGGCGTGTGCCACTTCCATATGGCCAAGTTTGACGGCATGAGCGAGGAAGAACTGCTGGAGTATGTTTCGACCTTCCGTGACGACGGCATTTATGCCGTGACGCAGGCACTGCGCCTTGGCGTAAGCATTGAAAAGCTCTATCAGGCCACCGCAATCACACGCTATTTTCTGGAAAGCCTTTGCAAAATTACCGACATGGAAAAGGCACTTGCCGCGCATCCGATGGACGCCGATGTCCTGACGGCAGCCAAAAAGATGGGCTTTTGCGATAAGGCAGTGGCCCACTTCTGGGATGTGACAGAGAAAGAAGTATGCGCGTTCCGTCATGAAAACAACGTCCGTCCCTGCTTCTGCATGGTGGATACCTGCCACACGGGGGCATATATCCCGTATTTCTACTCCAGCTATGACGGCAAAAATCAGTCAATCGTGACGGACCGTCCAAAGAAGGTTGTGCTGGGCGCAGGCCCCATCCGCATCGGCCAGGGCGTGGAATTTGACTATTCCACCGTGCATGCCGTAAGCACTATTCGCCGGGCGGGCTACGAGGCCATCATCATCAACAACAACCCGGAAACCGTATCGACCGATTACACCACTGCCGATAAGCTTTACTTTGAGCCGCTTACGGTGGAAGATGTGATGAACATTCTGGAATATGAGGGCGCGGACGAGGTAATTGCTTCCTTGGGCGGTCAGACGGCAATCAACCTGGCACAGCCGCTCTTTGACAGAGGCGTTAAAATTATCGGAACGGATGTAAATGCAATCAACAATGCGGAAAACCGTGATGCGTTTGAGCGAATCCTGCATGAATTGCACATTCCGCAAAGTGCCGGACGGGCGGTTACGCACATTGAGGATGGGGTAAAGGCTGCCGAAGAAATCGGTTACCCGGTGCTGGTGCGTCCGAGCTTTGTACTGGGCGGCCGGGCAATGCAGATTGTGACAAATGAAGAGCAGCTACGCCGCTACCTGAAAACCGCAGTGGAAATTGATGAGGACAAACCCGTGCTGGTAGATCACTACATCATGGGCAAAGAAGTTGAAGTGGATGCGATCTGCGACGGGCGGGACGTATTTGTGCCCGGCATCATGGAACTGGTGGAACGCACCGGCATTCATTCCGGCGACTCCATCAGCGTCTATCCTACCTTTTCCATCAGCAACAAGGTAAAGGGCATTATCCTGCAATACTCAAAGAAACTGGGCCTTGGGCTGGGTATCGTCGGGCTGTACAATATCCAGTTTATTGTGGACAAGGACGAAAACGTATTTGTGATTGAGGTCAACCCGCGCTCCAGCCGAACGGTACCCTTCCTGTCCAAGGCAACAGGGTATTCGCTGGCCGACATCGCCACCAATGTCATCCTCGGCACAAGCCTGAAGGAACAGGGAATTTTCGATCTCTATCCGCCTGAAAAGAAGCGCTGGTATGTCAAGGTGCCCGTATTCTCCTTTGCAAAGATCCGCGGCCTGGATGCCTACCTCAGCCCCGAAATGAAATCCACCGGTGAGGCAATCGGCTATGATGATAAGCTTTACCGCGCCCTGTATAAGGCACTGCAGGCATCGGGCATGAACCTTCAAAATTACGGCACGGTCTTTGCCACCATTGCAACCAAAGATCAGGAAGAGGCATTTCCGCTGATCAAGCGTTTCTATAATCTCGGCTTCAATATCGAGGCTACCGAGGGCACTGCCCGCTTCCTGAAGGAACACGGCATCAAAACCCGCGTGCTGAAAAAAATCAGCGAGGGAAGCGAGGATATTCCCAATGCCCTCCGTCAGGGTCACATTGCCTATGTGATCAACACCCGTGACATCGGCAGCATGAACCAGGCACGCGACGGGTTTATGATCAGGCGCCTGAGCGTGGAAAACAACGTAAGCCTGTTCTCTGCGCTGGACACCGTGCGCGTACTGCTGGATGTACTGGAGGAAACAACCTTTGCAATCTCCACCATCGACAAGGAGTAAGGCATGCGTCAAGGCATCTTTGAAATTCAATCCAACCGCAATCTTTGCACAAACGTATGGGAAATGGTGCTGCGCGGCGATACGGGCGCCATCAGCACTCCCGGCCAGTTTGTGCAGCTGCTGCTTGAAAATCACTTTCTGCGCCGTCCGATTTCGGTGTGCAATGTCGATGGGGACATGCTGACCTTGATTTATAAGGTTGTCGGGCATGGAACGGCCGATATGGCCGCCTATCTGCCCGGAAAGAAAATCGACGTGCTTTCGGGCCTCGGTAACGGCTATGACCTTGCCTTGACGGGCGAGCAGCCGCTGCTGATCGGTGGCGGCGCGGGCATCCCTCCCCTGTACTATCTTGCCCGAAAACTGATCGAACAGGGGAAAAAAACTGCCGTCATCATGGGATTTAATACCGCAGCGGAGATTTTTTACCAAAGAGAATTCGAAAACATCGGTGCAAAGGTGATCATTGCCACGGCGGACGGAAGTTTTGGCGCAAAAGGTTTTGCGGCCGATGCAATGCGCGGGCTTTCCTACTCCTCAACCTGCTGCTGCGGCCCCGAGCCGATGCTGAAGGCCGTTTACGATGCCTCCGAAACAAGCGGTCAGTACAGCTTTGAGGAGCGGATGGGGTGCGGATTCGGTGCCTGCATGGGCTGCACGTGCGAGACAAAATACGGGCATAAGCGCATCTGCAAGGATGGCCCGGTGCTGCTAAAGGAGGAAATCATATGGTGAACACGGCGGTAAACCTTCTGGGCATTGTGCTTTCCAATCCGATTATCCCGGCAAGCGGGACATTCGGATACGGCAAGGAATTCAGCGAACTCTATGATATTAACTGCCTGGGCACGTTTTCCTTTAAGGGAACCACCCGCGAACCGCGCTTTGGAAACGCAACCCCGCGCATTGCGGAATTTACGGGCGGTATGCTAAACGCCGTCGGATTGCAGAATCCCGGCGTTGATCATGTGATCGCGCATGAACTTCCGGAAATGAAAGCCTTTTTTCATAAGCCGGTTATGGCCAATGTTTCGGGATTTTCGCTGGATGAATATGTGGAAGTCTGCGAAAAACTGGATGACTGCGAGCAGGTGGGGTGGCTGGAAGTAAACATCTCCTGCCCCAATGTGCATGGCGGGGGCATGAGCTTCGGCACAGATCCCCAAATGGCCGCTCAGGTTACGGCAGCGGTAAAAAAGACAGTCCGCAAGCCGGTTATTATGAAGCTGAGCCCCAATGTGACAGACATTACCGCTATTGCCAAGGCCTGCGAAGATGCGGGCGCTGACGGGATCTCCCTGATCAACACGCCGATGGGCATGCGAATTGACCTGCGCAAAAGAAGGCCGCTGCTGGCAAACAAGACCGGCGGTATGAGCGGCAGCGCAATTTTTCCGCTGGCGGTGAGAATGGTCTATCAGGTATACGAAACGGTGAAAATTCCGATTATCGGCATGGGCGGCATATCCTGCAGCGAGGATGTGATAGAGATGATGCTTGCCGGCGCGGCGGCTGTGGAGGTCGGCGCCGCCAACCTGGTAAATCCCTATGCATGCCGGGATATTCTGCATGAACTTCCGAAAACCATGGAAAAATACGGAATCGATGACTTGAACAGCATTATTGGAGGTGCACACTGATGGGACGCGATGTGATTATTGCCTGCGACTTTGCAAGCCGGGAACAGACGCTTGATTTCCTTGACCGTTTTACGGATGAAAAACCGTTTGTGAAAATCGGTATGGAGCTCTACTATGCGGAAGGGCCTGCCATCGTCCGTGAAATCAAGGCCCGCGGACACCGCATTTTCCTGGATCTTAAGCTGCATGACATTCCAAACACCGTAAAGAAGGCCATGAACGTGCTTTCAAAACTGGATGTGGATATCATAAACCTGCATTGCGCGGGAACGATCAGCATGATGAAGGCGGCACTTGAAGGCCTGACCCGCCCGGACGGTACCCGCCCGCTGCTGATCGGCGTGACACAATTGACATCAACAGACCAGGAAAGCATGGAAAAGGATTTGTGGATTCATGAGCCTATTGACGAAGTGATTATGCACTATGCGGAAAACGCAAAAACGGCGGGGCTGGATGGCGTGGTTTGCTCCCCCTTGGAGGCAGGCAAGGTGCATGCCCGCTGCGGCGAAAACTTTTTGACCGTTACGCCCGGCGTGCGCTTTGCCGATGGGGATGCGGGAGATCAAAAGCGCGTGACGACACCCGAAAAAGCAAAAGAATTGGGCAGCGACTACATTGTGGTAGGACGTCCGATTACCGCTGCGGAAGATCCTGTGGCAGCGTACCGCCGCTGCGTTAAAGAATTCATCGGCTGACAGTGAAAGGAAATGAAGAAAATGAAAAAGAAAATCGCAAATGCCCTTTTGAGCATTCAGGCTGTCATATTCCGTCCCGATGAGCCGTTTACCTGGGCAAGCGGCATTAAAAGCCCCATATACTGCGACAATCGCCTGACGCTGACGGCCCCTGCGGTGCGCACGCAAATTGAGGAAGGGCTTGCGCAGCTGATTCGGGAAAATTATCCCGATGTCGAGGTTTTGATGGGAACATCCACAGCCGGGATTGCCCATGCCGCCATTGTCGGCCATCTGATGAACCTGCCGATGGGCTACGTGCGCTCGGGCGCAAAGGACCATGGACGGAAAAATCAAATTGAGGGTCGGCTTCTGCCCGGTCAAAAGGTGGTGGTCGTGGAGGATTTGATTTCCACCGGCGGAAGCGCCATCGAAGTAGTCAACGTGCTGCGGGAAGCGGGCGCCGAGGTGCTGGGGATTGCCTCCATCTTTACCTACGGCATGAAAAAAGGATTGGAACGGCTGGAAGAGGCCAAGGTAAAGAACATTTCCCTGACGGATTTTGATGCGATGGCCGAGGCAGCGGCCGAAAACGGCTACATCCAAGCCGATGACATTGCACGCCTGATTGCATTCCGCAACAATCCCGGTGACGAAAGCTGGATCGGGGGGAAGCCGTCATGCGCCATTTGATCGATATCATGGAGCTTTCCGTGGAGGAACTTCAGCAGCTGATTGACCGCGCGATGGACATCATCGCACATCCCGAAAAGTATGCCGAGGCATGCCGCGGCAAAAAGCTGGCAACGCTGTTCTATGAGCCTTCCACCCGCACCCGCCTTTCCTTTGAAGCCGCTATGTACGAGCTGGGGGGCAACGTGCTGGGCTTTTCATCGGCGGACAGCTCCTCTGCCAGCAAGGGAGAAAGTGTTGCGGATACCGCGAGGATGATTTCCTGCTATGCGGATATCATTGCCATGCGCCATCCAAAGGAGGGCGCGCCCCTTGTAGCCAGCCGAAATGCCGGCATTCCCGTGATCAATGCGGGCGATGGCGGCCATAACCACCCGACACAGACCCTGGCCGATCTGCTGACCATCTACCGCGAAAAAGGGAGATTGACCGACATGACCATCGGATTGTGCGGGGATTTGAAATTCGGCCGTACCGTGCATTCATTGGTATCGGCAATGAGTCGCTACCCCGGCATCAAATTTGTTATGATCAGCCCCGATGAGCTGCGGATTCCACGCTATATCGTAAACGATGTGCTTGAACCGCAGGGCATCCGATACTGCGAAACGGCCGATCTGGAGAAAGCAATGCCGGATCTGGATGTGCTGTACATGACCCGTGTACAGCGGGAGCGCTTCTTTAATGAAGCCGACTACGTGCGGCTGAAGGACAGCTATATCCTTACCCCCGAAAAATTGAAAAACGCGAAGGCGGATTTGAGCATTCTGCATCCGCTGCCCAGGGTAAACGAAATATCGGTGGCAGTGGATCGGGATCCGCGCGCATGCTATTTCAAACAGGCGCTGAACGGAAAATACATGCGCATGGCGCTTATCTTGAAACTGCTGGAGGTGAACATATGATCATCGGACAGATTAAGGACGGCGTTGTGCTTGACCATATCACAGCGGGACGCGGCATGGAAATTTACAATATTCTCGGCCTGGACAAGCTGGACTGCACCGTTGCCATGATCAAAAATGCCGAGAGCACCAAAATGGGTCGCAAGGACATCATCAAAATCGGGCAGGTGATCAACCTTGATTTTGACGTGCTGGGCTATATCGACCCGGGTATTACCGTCAATATCATCAGGAACGGAGAGCTGGTCAAGCGTGAGCACCTTTCCCTGCCTTCCCAAATCAGCGGCATTATCCGCTGCAAAAATCCCCGCTGCATTACGTCCACAGAGCAGGAGCTGGTTCACGAATTTCGATTGACCAACCCCCAAACGGGCGTGTACCGCTGCGTATATTGCGATACCCCCGCCCCCAAAACGGAAATTGAAGCGCAGCCCTAAAAAGATATCCGTCCAAAGAAGCCGAACCGCAGGAAATTTGCCGGGCAAAATTCCCGCGGCTCGGCTTTTTGCTGCATACAAAAGGCACCTTGTCCCGAAGAACAAGGTGCCGATAAAGATAATTCGGTTTTTTCGTGCGTCTGCAGAGCCGAAATTACTTCTTGGCCTTGATGGCAGCCTGAGCAGCGGAAAGGCGGGCGATAGGCACGCGATAGGGGCTGCAGGAGACGTAGTTCAGGCCGATTTCGTTGCAGAACTCGATGGAGGAAGGATCGCCGCCATGCTCACCGCAGATGCCGCAGTGCAGCTTGGGATTGGCAGCCTTGCCCAGCTTAACAGCCATTTCCATCAGTTTGCCTACGCCGACGGTATCCAGACGGGCGAAGGGATCGGACTCATAGATCTTGTTGGCGTAGTAGGCAGGCAGGAACTTGCCGGCGTCGTCACGGCTGAAGCCGAAGGTCATCTGGGTCAGGTCGTTGGTGCCGAAGCAGAAGAAGTCAGCTTCCTTGGCGATTTCGTCCGCGGTCAGGGCGGCACGCGGGATCTCGATCATGGTGCCCACTTCGTACTTGAGGGCTACGCCGGAAGCGGCGATCAGCTCATCAGCGGTCTTGACGACGATGTTCTTAACGAACTTGTATTCCTTCAATTCGCCGACCAAGGGGATCATGATTTCGGGCACAACGTTCCAATCAGGATGACGGCTCTGCACAGCCAGCGCAGCCTTGATGATGGCACGGGTCTGCATTACGCCGATTTCGGGATAGGTTACGGTCAGACGGCAGCCACGGTGACCCATCATGGGGTTGAACTCATGCAGATCGTTGATAACCTGCTTGATGTAGGCAACGGTCTTGCCCTGCGTCTTAGCCAGCGCTTCGATGTCGGCTTCCTCGGTGGGAACAAACTCATGAAGCGGGGGATCCAGGAAGCGGATGGTAACGGGATGTCCGTTCAGCGCCTCGAACAGGCCCTCAAAGTCAGCCTGCTGCATGGGCTCGATCTTGGCCAGGGCGGCTTCGCGCTCGGCAACGGTCTCGGAGCAGATCATCTCGCGGAAAGCACCGATACGAGCGGGATCAAAGAACATATGCTCGGTACGGCACAGACCGATGCCCTGAGCGCCGAAGGAGGCAGCCTGCTTGGCATCCTTGGGGGTGTCGGCATTGGTGCGCACGCCCATGGTCTTGTACTTGTCAGCCATTTCCATGATGCGGCCGAAATAACCGCTGTTGGGATCGGCGGGAACGGTGGGGATCAGCTCGCCGTAGATGTTGCCCGTGGAGCCATCCAGGGACAGCACATCGCCTTCATGATAGACCTTGCCGGCCAGGGTGAAGCACTTGTTTTCTTCATCCATCTTGATTTCGCCGCAGCCGGATACGCAGCAGGTGCCCATGCCGCGGGCAACAACGGCAGCGTGGCTGGTCTGACCGCCGCGGACGGTCAGGATGCCCTGGCTGTACTTCATGCCTTCGATATCTTCGGGGCTGGTCTCCAGACGAACCAGAACAACCTTTTCACCCTTCTTGCCATGCTCAACCGCGTCTTCAGCGGTGAATACGATGGTGCCGGCGGCAGCACCGGGGGAGGCGGCAATGCCCTTGCCGATGGGCTGAGCCTTCTTCAGGGCAGCGGCATCAAAGGTGGGATGCAGCAGCATATCCAGGGACTTGGCGTCGATCTGCATCAGCGCTTCTTCCTCGGTGATCATGCCCTCGTCGATCAGATCGCAGGCGATCTTGATGGCGGCGGCGGCAGTACGCTTGCCGTTGCGGGTCTGCAGCATGTAGAGCTTGCCGTGCTCAACGGTGAACTCCATATCCTGCATGTCATGATAATGATTTTCCAGGGTCTTGCAAACATCAACAAACTGCTTGAAGGCCTCGGGGAACTTCTGCTCCATTTCGGTGATGGGCATGGGGGTACGTACGCCGGCTACGACGTCTTCGCCCTGAGCATTGGTCAGGAACTCGCCGAACAGACCCTTGTCACCGGTAGAGGGAGAACGGGTAAAGGCAACGCCGGTGCCGCAGTCATCGCCCATGTTGCCGAAGGCCATCATCTGTACGTTAACAGCGGTGCCCCAGGAATAGGGGATGTCATGATCCATGCGGTATACATTGGCACGGGGGTTGTCCCAGGAACGGAACACGGCCTCGATGGCGGCAAAAAGCTGTTCCTTGGGGTCATCGGGGAAGTCCTTGCCCAGCTGATTCTTGTACTCGGCCTTGAACTGGTTGGCCAGCTCATGCAGATCGTCGGCGGTCAGCTCGGTATCATAGGTGACGCCCTTCTTTTCCTTCATGGCGTCGATCAGCTTTTCAAAGTACTTCTTGCCCACTTCCATAACGACGTCGGAGAACATCTGGATGAAGCGGCGATAGCAGTCCCAAGCCCAGCGGGGATTGTTGGACTTTTCGGCAATGATATGCACAACCTGCTCATTGAGGCCCAGGTTCAGGATGGTATCCATCATGCCGGGCATGGAGGCACGGGCACCGGAGCGAACGGATACAAGCAGAGGATTTTCCATATCGCCGAACTTCTTGCCGGTGATCGCCTCCATCTTGACGATGTACTCCATGATCTGAGCCTTGATCTCATCGTTGATCTTGCGGCCGTCCTCATAATACTTGGTGCAGGCTTCGGTGGTGATGGTAAAGCCCTGCGGTACAGGCAGACCGATATTGGTCATTTCAGCCAGGTTGGCGCCCTTGCCGCCCAGAAGCTCACGCATCTTGGCGTTGCCTTCGGAGAACAGGTATACGTACTTGGTCATGATACTCCTCCTTAAGAGTTGATAACATAGTTGCGCGAATATGCGCACGGCAAAAAACACCGGCGTCACACCCGATATGCTATTATAACCGAAATTCCCGATCTTGGCAACTGTTTTCGGAGCAAAGCCGGGCGATTATCGCCTTAAATTTTCAAGAAAAGAGGAGGGGATTCCCCCTAAAATCAATTTGCCGTTTGCCACGGTTTATGATACAATACATATGAAAGAGGCGTTTTCTCCTCACAGGCTCTTTGGGCATGACAGCCGTTTCAATTTACTAACCGATATCGCAACTTTAATTTGAACGCAGGAGGAATGACAGCATGCGTTTTCTTCATACCGCCGACCTTCATCTGGGCAAGCAGATGAATGATCTGTCCATATTGGAGGATCAAAGGTATGCGCTGCAGCAAATTGTATCCATCGCAGAGAGCGAACAGGCGGATGCCGTGCTGATTGCGGGGGATGTGTACCAGCGCTCTTCCCCGCAGGCGGAAGCCATGGCACTGTTTGATGACTTTGTATCCAAGCTGGCCGGCATGGGCAAGCAGGTATTTGTTATCAGCGGCAATCACGATTCCGCGCTGCGCATTTCCTATTTTTCCGCCTTGATAAAGGCTTCCGGCGTATACGTGACGGAGGCGTTTGACGGCAGCATGCAAAGCGTCACACTGCGGGATGAGTACGGAGAAATTGTCGTATGGATGCTGCCGTTTCTGCGGCCGTCTCAGGTAAAACGGAAGCTGCCGGAAGAAAAGATAATCACCTATCAGAATGCGGTGGAGGCTGTGCTTCGGCAGACGCCGATAGACCGCAGAAAACGGAACATCCTTTTGTGCCATCAGTTTATTACCGGCAGCGAAACATCCGATTCGGAGGAGCGTGCCGTGGGCGGATTGGACAACATCGATGCGGAGGTATTCGAGGCCTTTGACTATGTGGCACTGGGGCACATCCATAAGCCGCAAAAGGTCAAAAGGGATACCCTGCGGTATGCGGGATCGCCGCTTAAGTACTCTTTTTCGGAGGCAAATCACCACAAGAGCGTGACGATTGCCGATGTGCAGGAGAAAGGCATCATCTCGGTAAAGCAAAAGGCGATCCATCCGATGCATGATGTACGGCTGATTGAGGGTACGCTGGCGGAACTGATGCAATTGCCCTATTCCGAGGATTATGTGTGGGCAACGATTCATGATGAGCTGCCGCCGCCCGATGCGCAGGTGACGCTGAGCACAAACTTTCCCAACATGATGAAATTCTCCATTGTCAATTCCAAAACCAAGTACAGCGTTGATGTGCTGGCCGCCCAGAGCATGGAAAATAAAACCATTCCCGAATTATTTGAGGATTTTTACCGCATGCAGAATAACGATCAGGCGCCTGATGAGGCGCATCAAAAGATGCTGCTGAAGGTACTAAAAGAACTGGAGGAACAAGCATGAAACCGCTTCGTCTGATTCTTTCGGCATTTGGACCGTATGCAAGCAAAGCGGAAGTGGATTTTACCGCCTTCGGCGAGGATGGACTGTTTCTCATCACGGGGGATACGGGCGCGGGCAAGACAACCTTGTTTGATGCCATCAGCTTTGCACTCTACGGCGAGGCTTCGGGCGGCAAGGAACGGCGCAAAAGCAAGTCTTTCCGCTCCGATTATGCTTCCGCGTGGACCGAAACCTATGTGCAGCTGACATTTCGCCACAAGGATGAAACATGGCGCATCCACCGCAATCCCGAATATTTCCGCCCCAAGAAACACGGAGACGGCTTTACCGTGCAGCAGGCGGACGCCCGTCTGGTCAGCCTGACATCCGGCGAAGTGATCGAGGGCCTGACAGAGGTAAATGAGAAAATATACCGGCTGCTTGGTCTGACGCAGGATCAGTTTACCCAAACCGTGATGATCGCGCAGGGGGACTTTCTGAAAATTCTCAACGCATCCTCCGATGATCGGAAGGCACTGTTCCAAAAACTTTTCAACACATCCATTTACGCAGATCTTCAAAAAAAACTGCAGGAAATGAACACAAAGTGCAGTAAGGAAAGAAGCGAATTGGAACAGCGCATCCTGGTTGCTGCGGGAAAGATTGACCCGGAAGCGGACTTTCCCGAAAGGGAGAGTATTGCGCAGTACAAGACCGAGGCGAAATATGCCGATTTGCTGATTGAAAGCCTGACGCGGCTGATTGACAGCGAGCAGACGGTTTTGAAGCAGGCAGAGCAGAAGCAAAAAACAGCCAATGAGCAGGCAGATGCCCTTCTGATTGCCATTGAGCAAGGCAGACGGGTGAATGCGGACTTTGATTCCCTGAAAACAACGAATGCGGCTTTGGCGAGACTGCAGGATCAGCAAAACAGCATGGATGCGCTTGAAAACAAAGTAAGCAAAGCACGTGCGGCTCAAACATTGCTGCCGGATGAGATCCTGATCAAAAACAATGCTGCCGAAATGCAGAAGCAGACGGAGAAAATTTCAAACGTGTCTTCCCTGCTTGAAGCTGCCCGGCAGGCAATTCCGGAAGCGGAAAAACGCCTGCGGGAGGCTGAGACACACGGATACGAAGCAGATGCATTGCTGGCGGATGCCAAACAGCTGACGGACTGTATTCCGGCTTTGAAGGAGCTTGAAAAGCAAAAAAAGCTGCTGTCCAAACAGGAAAAAAAGATGGCACAGCTGCTGGAGGCCAGCACCCTGGCAGATCGGGAGTATGCCGCAAAAAAACAGGCGTATTACTGCAGCCAGGCAGGGCTGCTGGCCGCCGAGCTGGCGGAGGGGCAGCCTTGCCCCGTTTGCGGCGCGCTGTCGCATCCGCATCCTGCGCAGCTGAACAGCGAAACCGTTACCAAAGAAGAAATGGAAGACGCAGAACAGCGTCGGCGTCAGGCCGAACAAGATCTGCATGAGGCAGACAAGCAGCGTACCTCAACGCAGACGGCCATAAATGCCGCAGCCGAACGCATCCGGGAAATGAATATCGCAGAGGATGAAACCGAAAAGCATTTGAAACAGCGCGCTATGGAAAAGGAAAAGCAGGCAAAAGAGTACCGAAAGGCCATGGAGGACAGCAGACAGGCCTGCACGGATCTTCGAATTCAAAAAGAAAAGAACGAAGCGGCGCTTGCCGACGGACGGGAACGCCTTTCCGCGCTTGAAAAAGAAGCAGAGCGGCTGAAAGCGGAATTCGCGGAGCATTTGACGGAGGCCGGATTTGAAGACGAGCGGGCTTATCAGCTGGCCAAGATGGCGGCCAAGGAGATCGCCGAGGCGGAAAAGCAGCTGCGGGAATACAGCGAACAAAAGAAATCACTTGCCGATCAGGCAGCAGCCCTGCAAGAAAAGTTAAGCGGAAAGGAAAAAACGGAGCTTTCCGAAATGGAGCGGCGCCTGCGGGAATGCAAACAAAATAAGGAGGCTGCCGAAGGGGCAAAAACAGCGCTTACGAAAAAGACGGCGCTGCATGAGGATGCCCTCAAGGAGATACGGGAGGTTCGCAGGCTGCAAAACCGCAGGCAGGAAAATTGGGCGGTGATCCGGGATCTGTACAATTGCTGCGCGGGCATTGCGGGCGGAAACCGAAGAGCCAAGCTGACTTTTGAAGCCTATGTGCAGCAATACTACTTTAAGCAGGTGGTGGCGGCAGCCAATAAACGCCTGACGATACTGACAGACGGCTTGTTTACCCTTCGCTGCAAGGAAGAAGCAAAAGATCGTGTGCATCAAAGCGGACTGGATCTGGATGTGCTGGACAGAGGCACGGGGCAATGGCGCGATGTAAGCACCTTGTCCGGCGGAGAATCATTCCTGGCAAGCCTTGCGCTGGCTCTGGGGCTGTCCGATGTTGTACAGGGACAAAGCGGCGCCATTCGCATGGACGCGATGTTCATCGATGAGGGATTCGGGACGCTGGATGAAAATGCCCTGCGGAATTCCCTGCAGGTGCTTTCCGGCCTTGCCGACGGCAAACGGCTGATCGGTATTATCTCTCATGTTCATGACCTGCAGGAGCGTATCGATAAGCAGATCGTGGTCAGCAAGACAATCAGAGGCTCGCAAATCAAGATACTGGCATAAATACAACAAAGCTCCCCGATTTTTCGAGGAGCTTTGCTTGTTTTCATTTTGCTTTTTTGCACTTAATTCGGCATCACGGGCAATCCCTGCAGTGCGGGCACACCGGATTCGAACGTGGTGTCGGCTGTTTTGACTGCAGTCGGCGCTGCGGATTTCCAGCATATCAAGCCGATTGCAATCAGCAGCACCAGCATTACAACCCAGACAATCGGCTTGTTTTGGCCGTTCTTTTGGATAAGACGGGGGGAAATGTGCTTAAGATGCGCCATTACGCTCTTGGCGCACACGCCGGTCAGCAGACCGCAGATAGCGCCGACACCCATCAAAACAAGCAGATACAGCAGCATGCTCTTGGGCGGCACCTGCAATATGAGCAGGGACATGCCAATTTGCCCTACGTTGTGCATAATGCCGCCGACGGTGCTTACCGCCGGAATGGGCAGACGCTTAAAACAGCTGAGCAGCGACATGCATACAAGGCTCAGAACACCGCCTGCAAAGCCGTACATCATGGCACTTGGACCGGAAAAAAGAATTCCGCTGAGCACCACCTTGAGCGACATGAGCATAAACGCGGTGGGAATATCCAGCATGTACACCGCAAAAATGAGTACGCTGTTGCTCATGCCCAGCTTGATGCCGGGTACGCCTACATTGAGCGGAATCATGCTTTCCACATAGCCGACAATCAGCATCATGGACAGCAGGAGCGCACACAGGCTGATTCGGTATACGCCGGCATGATCTGAACGTTTCGTCAAGGGTTTGCCCCCTTATTCATCCGACTTCACGGCTGACAAAAGCATATCCACGATTTCCTGAGCAGAATACAGCTCAACGGATATCTGGTGCGGCAGGCATACGATCCAGTTGGACAGGATGCGCGTGCTCATGTTTTCCAGCGTTACCTCGCCTTCACTGATGCAATCCTGATTGTCGCAATTGGAACTGAGCATGTACGTGCCGGTAGGGGTGATCCGAACCACGTTTTTATACAGATTGCCTTCGCCGTCAGTCAGCTGGATGGTTACATCATAAGTTTCTTCTTCTGTCGCGGGCAGAGGGTACCAGGCATATTCGCTGCCGGCAGTGATGCGCACATATCCGGCCGCATCAGGCCAACCGAAATCGGCAGGCGTCAGCTGCTGCTCCTCGGCAGCCGCAGGCAAAATCATCATCATCAGCGCCATCAGCAGGGCAATCAATCTTTTCATCGTCGCAGGCAACCTCCATTGCACTTATCGTCCCCCTATTCTACTTAATTTGTTCCAACGCGTCAAGGATTTTTTGAAGATTGAACTGAGCGGCCTTCTTTGTATGGACATGATTTTGTGGTTGCAGGAAGGATGTATTTATGGTAATATAAGCATACGGAAGTCATCTATTTCATTTTTAATAAGCGAAAAGGAGCTTACAGGCATGAAGATATTGTTTGCAGCCAGTGAATGCGTTCCATTTATCAAGACGGGAGGATTGGCGGATGTGGTCGGCGCTCTGGCCCCCGTGCTTGCGCGCAAAGGGCATGATGTCCGCGTGATTTTGCCGAAATACGGCATGATGGCGGAGAAATACCGCAATCAGCTGCACCACGTGACGGACTTTTACGTAAAGCTCGGCTGGCGGCATCAGTACTGCGGCATTGAGGCACTGGAACGCCAGGGTGTCACCTTCTACTTTGTGGACAACGAGTACTATTTTAAGCGCAGCTATATTTACGGCTTGGGCGGCGATGAATACGAACGCTTCGGCTTCTTCTGCCGTGCCGTACTGGACGCCCTGCCCAGGCTGGATTTTCAGCCCGACATTATCCATGCCCATGACTGGCAGAGCGGCATGATTCCCGCCCTTCTTCGCATCCAGTACGATCAGGCGGAATTCTACCGCAGCATCCGCACGGTTTATACAATCCATAACTTGCAGTATCAGGGCGTATTCGGCATTGAACAGATTAAAGATGTGCTGGAACTGCCCGACAGCGTGTTTACCGATGACAAGCTGGAGTGCTTCGGCTGTGCCAACTTTATGAAGGCCGCGCTGGTTTATGCCGATGAGATTACCACCGTCAGCCCCAGCTATGCCGAGGAGATCCAGACAGCCTACTACGGCGAGCGGCTGGACGGGCTGCTGCGCGCACGGCGGAATTCGCTTTCCGGTGTGCTCAACGGCATTGACATGCAGGAATATGATCCGTCTGCCGATCCGCTTATCCCCGCCCATTACAGCATTCAGGATCTTTCGGGCCGCGCGGTGTGCAAGGCGGAACTGCAGAAGAGCCTCGGCTTGAATGTGGACCCGAACACCGCCGTTATCGGCATGGTGGGGCGCCTGTCCTCCCAAAAGGGACTGGACCTTGTAGATCATGTAATCGGCCAGATCATGGAAGAAAACGTTCAGCTGGTGGTGCTGGGCATGGGCGAAAGCCGCTATGTCAACCTGTTCAGCTGGGCAGAGCAGCAATACCCGGGACGTGTTGCGGCACGCTTCCAGATGGATCATCAGCTGGCTCACCGCATTTATGCGGGCGCCGATATGTTCCTGATGCCTTCGCAGTTTGAACCCTGCGGCCTGTCCCAGATGATCGCCCTGCGTTACGGGTGCGTGCCGATTGTGCGGGAGACCGGCGGTCTGCGCGATACGGTGCTGAGCTATAACCACTACAACAACGCCGGCAACGGTTTCACCTTCTTTAATTACAACGCGCACGACATGCTCTTTACCATTCGCCGTGCTTTGCGCTATTACCATGAGCATCCCGATGTTTGGCATGAGCTGCAGGAGCGCGGCATGAACGGCGATTACAGCTGGGGCGCTTCTGCCGAGACTTATCTGTCCCTGTACATGAGCATCCTGCCCAAAGCGCAGATCGATGCTGCTGCCCCTGTACCGGCGGACGAAACCGCCCCGGCAGAGGCCAAGCGGGAAGCAGAGGAGGCGCCGTCTGCCCGGATGGAACCTGAAGCACCGCAGGCTGAAACCGAAAAGAAACCGGCCAAACCTCGGGCGAAGAAGGCAGCCGGAACGAGCGCTGCTGCCAAGACTCCCCGCAAACCGCGGGCAAAGAAGACCGAAAAAACCGCAGAGTAAAGATGCATGCCAACGACCGTCTGTTCTGTCCCCCCTCCGGGCAGACAGACGGTCTTTTTTCGCATGCAATAGGGGATGCCGAAAAAAATCTCAATTTTCCGATACAATTCATATTCCGTTCACACTGCTGTAAAATATTGGCGTTATGCTATACCCGTACTCAGGAAAGAGGGTACATGAAACAGACAATCCACGCAGTAATGCGAAAGGAGAAGATGAACATGAAGAAGAACAATAAAAAGGTCCTTGGTTTTATAGCAGTCCTGTTGGCAGCCGTGATGGTTGCCGGCGCAGTCCTGACCGCCCAGGCGTCGGGCACCCTCTCCTCGTCGGAGATTGACGCGATTGTCAACACCGAAACGGATGCATCCCTGGTGTCCAATCCCTTTACCGCTGCGGTTGCCGCTGTGCGCGACAGCGTAGTGCTGATCAATAACTATCAGACTACCACCGTCAACAACAACAGCTACGGCTACTACTACGGCTACGGCTTCGGCAATTCTTACGGCAACCGCAACGGCGGTACAACCAGCAAGGAAGAGCTTGCCGGCACCGGTTCCGGCACCGTGGTCAGCCAGTACGGCCACATCCTGACCAACTATCACGTGATTGAAGATGCTTCCCGTGTAACCGTATCCGACGGCGAAAACGAGTATGATGCCACGGTGGTTGTGTCCGATGAAAGCACGGATATCGCAGTGCTGCTGTGCCCCGAAATCAAAGCGGAGCCTGTAACGCTGGGCGACAGCGATCAGCTGCAGGCCGGTGAATGGGCCATCGTCATCGGCAATCCCCTGGGCGAAGATTTCTTCCGTTCTACCACGGTAGGCGTTGTATCCGCTCTGGAACGCGAAGTGGAAACCGACAGCACCGATAAATACGGCCGCAAGACGACTGTAACCAACTCCATGATCCAGGTGGATGCTGCCATCAGCTCCGGCAACTCCGGCGGCGGCATGTTCAACGTGCTGGGTCAGCTGATGGGCATTCCTTCCTTGAAGTACACCAGCAGCTATCTGTCCAGCACCAGCGTTGACAACATCGGCATGTGCATTCCCATCAACGTAGCAAAGCCCTATATCCGTCAGGCACTTGAACAGTACGACGCCGAATCCGTCAGCCAGTACCTTGCCGAAAAGGAAAGAAAAGCCGATCTGAATACCACCGGCGATGAAGCTTCCAGCAAGCCGCGTCTGGGCGTATCGGTGCAGACCCTGGATTCCACCAACAACGCGGTTTCCCGCCAGATCCTGCCCAAGGGATGCCTGGTAATCTCGGTTGAAGAAAACTCTCCCGCTGAGGCCGCCGGTATCCAGGCAGGCGACATCATCGTGGATGTTGACGGCACCATCATTACCAGCGCCGAAGGCCTGCAGGAGATCATCTTCAGCCATGCTGAGGGCGACACCGTACAGGTTAAGGTGTACCGTGCCGAGAACGTCCTGGATGCCAAGTACATCAGCGATATCGGCGAAGGCGAATACATTGACATGAGCGTAACGCTTCAGGTGATCGCGTCCCCCGCTGCGTAATGCAAGCATTCTCAAGCAGAAACCGTCCTTCACATGGAGGACGGTTTTTTGACTTTTTATTTGCTCGTGCTATAATTTAGGCATATTTTTGCCTAAGGAGGCTCCTATGCCTTTTACCATTCGCCCTGCCATGGTCACTGACCGGGAGCAGATTCGCCCGCTGCAAAAAGAAATCGCCGAGCTTCATCACGCCGGTCGGCCTGATCTTTTCAGAACCGAAGCCCGCTATTTTACCCCAAAGGAATTTGCACAGCGCCTGAACGAGGGCAAGTATGTCAACCTGATTGCGCAGGATGCATCGGGCCAGGTAATCGGCTATGCCTTCGGCTGGGGGCTCAGCTACCGCAGCCACAGCACCTATGTGGATCACGATTGCCTGTATGTGGACGATGTCTGCGTGCTGCATGCCTGTCAGCGGCAGGGCGTGGGCCGGGCCTTGCTGGAAGCCTGCCGCGCGGAGGCGCAGAAGCGCGGCTGCACCTCGCTGGAATTGAGCGTATGGTGCTTTAATCAGGAAGCCATTGCTTTTTATCAGCATTGCGGCTACACCGCGCGCACCCTGCGCATGGAATGCCTGCTGAACCAAACGCACTGATTATCTTCTTTTCCTATAAAAAAGTCCCCCCGTCTATGACGGAGGGATTTTTTAATTGAGCTTAATCAACCGTGTAGGGCAGCAGCGCGATGGCACGGGCGCGCTTGATGGCCTCGGACAACTGACGCTGATGCTTTGCGCAGGTGCCGGTCATACGGCGGGGCATGATCTTGCCGCGCTCGTTGATGTAACGGCGCAGACGATTCACGTCCTTATAGTCGATATAAGCGATCTTGTTTACGCAGAACTCGCATACCTTGCGGCGGGGTTTACGGC
>CAVFPH010000020.1:0-27113 GCA_963624325.1 bacterium | reverse complement strand
GCTGTCAAGCCTGCTGGACGGCCTGCGGGAGCCCGTTGAAAGTGTGGAACTGCGCCTTCCCATTACCGCCGAGGATTTCCGGGAGGCCGGCCGCACCGCCATTGAGCATGTGATGGATCATGGCTCCTACGAGCCCGATTGGCACATTGCCCCCGATAACCGCGAGGGCGTGCGCATTAACTTTGACCTGGAGGATGGGCTGCAGAACGGCTGGTTCCTGCTCCGCCTGTCCGTGCATGACCCCGTGCTGCCCTTAAACGCCGAAAGCGATGTCAAGGGCGGTGTGCGTACCATGCTTTCCAAGCTGCTTTCCGCGCTGGAAGACGCAGAAAATATCGATATTGCCACCCTGCGAAATTACTTAGAAAATCAATAAAGGAGCGTTTACAATGGACATTCAGCAAAAGACGATCAACACCATCCGCGCCCTGGCTGTGGACGCCATCCAGAAGGCCAATTCGGGCCATCCCGGCGCCCCCATGGGCATGGCGCCCATGGCCTATGCCGTGTGGGCGGATGCCATGTGCCATAATCCCAAGGATCCGCAGTGGCAGAACCGTGACCGCTTTATCCTGTCCAACGGCCACGCCAGCGCCCTTCTGTATTCCCTGCTGCACCTTTTCGGCTACGGCATCACGATGGATGATTTGAAGAGCTTCCGTCAGTGGGGCAGCCGCACCCCCGGCCACCCTGAATACCGCCATACCCCCGGCGTTGAAACCACCACCGGCCCGCTGGGTCAGGGCATTGCCAATGCCGTGGGCTTCGCCATTGCCGAAACCATGCTGGCCGCCAAGTTCAATAAGCCGGGCTTCCCGGTGGTGGATCACCGCGTGTACGCCTTCTGCGGCGACGGCTGCATGATGGAGGGCGTGGCAAGCGAGGCTGCCGCGCTGGCCGGCACCATGAAGCTGGGCAAGCTGACCCTCCTCTATGATGACAATGATATTTCCATCGAGGGCAACACCGATATCGCCATGCGGGAAGATGTGGGCATGCGCTTTGCCGCCTACGGCTGGCAGGTGATCAAGGTAGATGACGGCAACGATGTGCAGAAGATCCTTTCCGCCATTGCCGAATCCCGCCGCGATGACCGCCCCACCCTGATCATCTGCAAGACCATCATCGGCTACGGCTGCCCCGCCAAGCAGGGCACGGCCGGCTGCCACGGCTCTCCCCTGGGCGAGGACAACGTGCTGGCGATGAAGAAGACCCTGGGCATCTCCGAGGCTTCCTTCAGCGTGGATGACGATGTATACGCCCACGTGGCCGAGTGCGCCAAGCGCGGCGAGCAGCGCGAGAACGAGTGGAACGATCTGATGGCGCGCTACGCCGAAAAGTATCCCGAGCTGAAGAAGGAATATGACGCGTGGTTCAACCAGACGCTGCCCGAGGGACTGATGGATGATCCCGAGCTGTGGGACTTTGAGGGCCGCATTGCCACCCGCGCCACAAGCGGCACCATGATCAACCGCCTGGCCAAGCGCCTGCCCAACCTGGTGGGCGGCAGCGCGGACCTGGCGCCTTCCAACAATACCTACATCAAGGACGGCGGCGATTACAGCGCCGAAAACCGCAGCGGGCGCAACATGCACTTTGGCGTGCGTGAGCATGCCATGGCGGCCATCTGCAACGGCATCGCCCTGCACGGCGGCCTGCGCGTGTTCTGCGGCACCTTCTTTGTGTTCAGCGATTACATGAAGCATGCCATCCGCATGAGCGCCATCATGAAGCTGCCCGTCACCTACGTGCTCACCCACGATTCCATCGGCGTTGGCGAGGACGGCGCCACCCACGAGCCTGTGGAGCAGCTGGCCGGCCTGCGTGCCATCCCCGATCTGCAGGTCATCCGTCCTGCCGACGGCCGTGAAACCGCCGCCGCCTGGCTTGCCGCCATTACCTCCGGACTGCCCACCTGCCTGGTGCTCACCCGTCAGGGTCTGCCCCAGTACAATCACTGCGGCCGCTGCGGCTTCAAGGGCGGCTACGTCCTGTCCGACTGCGAGGGTACGCCCGATGTCCTGCTGATGGCCAGCGGCTCCGAGGTGGAGCAGATTCTGGGCGCGCAGACCGAGCTTGCCAAGGAAGGCATCGCCGCGCGCGTCATCTCCATGCCCTGCATGGAAATGTACCTAAAGCAGAGCGACAGCTACCGCGAGTCCGTCATGCCCAACGCCATCCGTGCCCGCGTGGCCATGGAGGCGGGTGCCACCATGCCCTGGTATCGCTTTGTGGGTCTGGACGGCGCGGTCATCGGCATGGATCACTACGGCGCGTCCGCCCCTGCCGCCATCCTGTTCAAGGAATACGGCTTCACGGTGGAAAACGTGGTGGCTACGGCCAAGCGCGTGCTGGGCAAATAAACCGAATTTTGATGATCGGATGGGCGCCTGCCGCAGGGTGGGCGCCCATTACCGCGATTACGGCTGATAAAGGAGAGTAAATGCCATGACTACGCCGCATATCCGCGATTTTCACGACGCGCGCATCCACATGATCGGCATCGGCGGCAGCAGCATGTCGGGGCTGGCGCAGATGCTGCTGGATCAGGGATACCATATTACCGGCTCGGATAATACCCACAGCCATGCGGTGGAACGGCTGGAGGCCGCGGGCGTGCAGGTGATGATCGGCCATCGTGCCGAAAATGTGCAGGGCGCGGCGCTGATTGTCTATTCCGCGGCCATCGCCCCCGATAATCCCGAGCGTGCCTATGCCTTTGCCCACGATATCCCGCAGATGGAGCGTGCCGTGCTGCTGGGGCAGGTGATGGAGGGGCATCAAAACGCGGTGTGCGTCAGCGGCGCCCACGGCAAAACCACCTGCTCTTCCATGCTGGCGCAGGTGCTTTTGGACTGCGGCATGGATCCCGCCGTGCATATCGGCGGACGGCTGGATGCCCTGGGCGGCGGCACGCGCATCGGCAGCGACAAGGTGTTTGTGGCCGAGGCGTGCGAGTTTGCCGGCAGTTTCCTGCATTTGAAGCCCACCGTGGCGGTGGTGCTCAATATCGATGCCGACCATCTGGACTATTACGGCGATATGGCGCACATTGAGGCGGCGTTCTGCAATTTCTGCTCCCTGCTGCCCGAAAACGGCCTGGCCATCGGCTGGGGGGAGGATCCCCGCGTGTGTGCCCTCTTTGCCAAACTGAACCGCAGGCACGAAACCTTCGGCTATACCAAGGATTGCGATTGGTACCCGGCGGATTTGACCTATTCCGATCACGGCTGTCCGCGCTTTACCGTGTGCTACCGCGGAAAGCCCATGTGCTCGGTGGCGCTGCGGGTGGCGGGCAAATTCAATATTTTGAATGCCCTGGCTGCTCTGGCCTCCGCCCATGCCCTGGGTGCGGATATGCGCCCGGCTGCCGCCTCCCTGGACCGTTTTGCGGGCGTGCATCGCCGCTTTGAGCATACCGGGGATATCGACGGCGTGCATATGTACCACGATTACGGCCATAACCCGGTGGAAATGCGCGGGGCGCTGAGCGTGGCCTGCGATCAGCATGCCGGCCGCATCTGGGCGGTCATGCAGCCCCACACCTACAGCCGCGTCAAAACCCTGTTTAACGATTACCTTACCTGCACGCAGGCGGCGGATTTCACCCTGGTTACCGATATCTATGCCGCCCGCGAAAAGGATCCCGGGGACATCAACAGCCAAATGCTGGTGGACGGCATGCGCGCCCACGGCATCGATGCCGTGCTGACCCCCACCTTTGCGGATACCGAAAATTACCTGCGCGCGCACTGGCAGCCGGGCGATCTGGTGCTGACCATGGGCTGCGGCAACATCAACCTCCTCAATGAGCAGATGCAGCAGCACGGGGATACGAAAAAGTAAGCGTGTTCCCGCCGCTTTCCCGTCAGTTCATTGATAACGTGGTCAAATCAAGGTATAATATGACTGCGATAGGGGGCGCGAAGCGTGAACAGTGCCATTTCGATCAGGCCAAGGACCGCGAGCCCGCGCGGAAATTTGTCAATGAGCTTCGGGAAAAGTGCGCCCGTCTGACCGATTTTCCGCAGGCAGGATTACATGCGGGTCATGAATCGGCTGATATAAAAAAATATCCCCGCGTTTCCGTCATAGGACGGCGGCGCGGGGGTTCATTTGTCTTTTCAGATCAGGGACACAATCACAGCCGTCAGCGCCGCGATCACGGCAAACAGCGGAATCCCGCGCACAAACGAGGCAATGTGCATGGCAGGATCCTGATAGGCCGCTTTTTCGGGAATGAATGAAAAGCGGATCCGCCCGGTATTCCGCCACCAGAGCAGGTCAATCACCAGCAGGTCAAACAGCCCAAGCCCCTCGCCGAGGATCAGAAAATACCAAAACGCGGCAAGATAGCCGTCAAAGGCGAAAACACGCCTGAAAATAAGCCCAATCAGGGAGAACACAACGGTAAAAAGCACCAGGTTGCCAAGCAATATCGCGGGGATGGATTTTTCCTTGGGCGCAAGGACGGAAAGCTGGGGGTCTTCGCGCACCTGCTCCTGCACAGCCTTGGGGTAGGAGCGCAGCCCCTTCAGGTTCCGTTTGTCGCCCCCCGTGCACAGAAAGCAAATGCCCCAGTACAGAAACCAGAATGCGATCATGATCAGCCACTTCATTTTGCTGCCCCCTTTGTCCATTCATTCAGCGCCTGCTTTGTGCGGCGGTCAATCTCCTCGCGGGTGGCCCTGCATTCCTTCGGATGCTTTCTGGATGAAAGAAAGGCCCTGCTGATGATAAAATCGGGGAAAATGGGAAGGATCAGCCCCAGCATGGACTCCGGAAAGGAAAAATGCGTGCCGTATCGGTAGACCATGACGTCATATCGGCAGTCATGCGCGCGGTTTTTCAGCCGCTCATCCATGCGGCGGATATAGCGCGCGGTCGGCCACAGGCAGTCATCCTCGCAGCCGATCAGCAGCAGCCGCCCGCGGATATTTTCAATCGGAATCCGCGCGGCATCCAGCACCCAGGGCGGCGCCGCCTTTTCGGTGTCGATAAACACCTTGCTTGTGGCAATCATGTTGCCCGAGCCCTTTGTTTCGGCCTGCACCGTATGCCAGTAATCGGGATGCTGATAGGCATAGGGCACGTAGGGCAGGGGCTTTCCATGCCGGGTGAGCATGGATTCTCCCTCAAGCGGCCACTCGCGGCAGCCGTCCCTGCGCCCCTGCGTGAACCCCTGCAGCACAAAGTCGCAGGGCGAGAAAACAATGGTCATCGTAATTTCGGGAAAGCGCGCGGCGGCCGTCAGCGCGGGAATGGTGGTGATGGAGGCCCCCAGGATGCCGATTTTTTTGTTCCCGTAGGCTTTCAGCGCCGCAATGGCGCCCTCAATGCGCTCCAATGGAAAGCTGTGGTAGCCGACAATTCCTTTTTCGGAATTCATCGGCAGCACGCTGATGCCCTGCTTTACCAGCCACTTTGCAACGCCCTTGGTCAGCGGGGTGCTGCCGCCGCTGCCCAGTATCAGGATCATGGCCGCGTCCGAGCCCTTGCAGCGCATGTAATTTTTTGCAATCTCCATTGCCTTGCTCCCTATATTTTTGTCACATGAAAGTTGCAGCATTCATCGCCCATCGCAAGCGTCTTTGTGCGGTGAAGCTGCCCGCCCTCATTGCGGTAGTTGCGCTCATCCATATTGCACAGGCAGGGCACAAATTCAAAACAGCCTTCCCGCTGCCCTAATTTGCAGATGCCGCACTCGGTGTAGGTGTTGTAAAATTCGTCCACGCCCTTCTGATAATCAAATTTCCAGTCAAGCTCGTACTTGGAATTTCGGCTTGCCTTGCTTTCAAGTACATGCCTGTCCTGCACCTTGTCGGTAAACAGGGTGCATTTCTTGTTCTTGTGGGCCTTCACCATGAAGGGCGAATCGAACACCGCCGTCACCATTTTGTCCACAATTTCGGGCGTGATTCTGTCAGGCGCTGCCTTATGCAGGCTGAATACAAAGGCGGCGACATACAGGTTTGATTCCAGTGAGCTGCCGCCGATATCGGGCGTGCGCAGGAGCATGGCCTTGAATTCCCGCTTGACCTTTCGCTTGTAGTCGGCCGTATCCATATCGGGGCATACGTCTCTTAGCACTTTAAGCACATGCTTAAAGCACATCATTTCAATTCCCTTTGCAATCAGGCCGTATTTCAGCATGATAGCCCTCACTTCCTGCCCACCAGCAGCGTTGACCCCGTCAGCATCAGGCGCTTTGCTTCGGCCTTGGACATAAATTTGCCCTCCGTCGTGTCAATCAGCTCAACGCGCTCATAGCCCATGCCCTTCAGCTTTTTCACAAAGGCCTGCATATCGCCGTAGCGGCGCTCCGACATCAGATCGTGGATGGCGAAGCAGCCGCCTTTTTTCAGTACACGAAGGGTCTCCAGCAAAAGCGCCTGCTTGTCCGCGCCTGTAATGTTGTGATAGACATAGTTGCTGGTTACCGCATCGAATGTTTCATCCGCAAAATCCAGCTTTGTGGCATCGCCGCGCTGAAACTCCGTATTTGTCACGCCCTCCGTCTTTGCGTTGTTTTGACAAAGCGGCAGACTGAAGGAGGCATATTCCTTGCCCCAGCGGTCAATGCCGATCATTTTACCCTGCGGATTGCGCTTGGCGCAGGCAATCGTCAGCGCGCCGCTGCCGCAGCCGATATCCAGCCCCACGCCGCCTTTGGGCAGGGTGATATACGCCGCCGTGCCGTCGATAATCTGCTTGGAAAGCTTGCGCTCCCCGTCATAGGAAAAGGCCTTGTATGCGCTGATGCTCCACTGCGTGCTCTTGACGCACACGAGAAAAGCAACGGCAAAAATCACGCCCAGCGCGATGCGCCATCCGCCCCGCACGCCCACGCCGAAGACGCCAAAGATCATCAGCAGCGCCAGCGCCAGCACCGATGCGGCCGCCAAAGCATAAATCATGCCCTTGGGCACCCAGTTTTTGTAATCAGGCTTCATTTTTTGCTCTCCTTCCGTGTTCCTTCTGTATGGGAAAGGCTTCATTTTTGTGGTTAGACAACTCTAACCACGGCCCCTATTCTATCACGCTTTTCCCGGTAAAGCAATCCCGTGTTTTCAAAAAAACCCCTGCCGCGCGCCCAAAACGCACGGCAGGGGCCGAGAAGGGGGAAAGGAGAAAGAAAAACGGGAAAAATGCTGCAAAATGTATTTCAATCGGAGGACTTTTCAAACAAGACAGCAAAACCAACTCAGCGGGTGGTCAAGGCGGGCGCGAGCGCCGCCTTGTTAAATCCGCAGCGGCGGCGTGTACGGCGCGAGGAGAAAATTCGCGAAGGAGGTTCCCTCCGAGAGCGAATTTTCATTCCTCTCAGATTTTCTGCCCGTGCGCCATCGGCGCACAAGAAAATCTGCAAAACCCCGCTGAAAAATCCGCAGATTTTCAGCGGATGCCCGATAAAAGTTGAAAACTTTTATCGGCAGCTGCCATTAGCCGTTGCCTTCCCACAGTGTATCGTCCGAGATATACCCCGACAAACCGTCCCGCAGCAGGATCACATGATACCATCCGTTGGGGGCCGTTCCGCAAATCACGGCGTCGCTGCCGTAGCTGAAGTCCGCCACGCTGATGCAAATGACCTCTTCGGCATTCTCATCGGGGGAGGCGCAGAGGGTAATGCCGTCGGCGGCAGCGTCCTCCCGCGCAAACATGGAAAGAAAATTGGTGCCGACACCCTGCTTGCCGCCCGTCAGATAGGCCGTCATCATGTAGCCTTCGGTATTGCCTACCCGCACATGCGCCCATTCGTCCTCATCTGCCAGCACCTGCACGGGCGTGCCGTTGTAATAGCGGCCGATTTCGTTGCCCCCGGGGGCATCGCGCAGGCGCAGACGGTCACTTGAAATCGGATTACATACCACGCGCCAATCGGTGCTGTCCATCAGGCTCAATGCCTCACTCAGCGTCTTGGGCAGGGTGCTCAAATCCGCCTCCCGCAGGTCAATTTTCGCCAGCGTCCCCACGTAAATCGTATCGTCCGTCCAAATCGCGTTTTCGTACATCGTAAAAATTTCATCGGTCTGCACAACGGCCAGCGTCCAGTTTCCCGCATGATCGGCATGGAAGGAGTAATACGCGGTGTACCAGTCGGTCAAAAGCAGCTCGCTGTAGGAATGATAATCGTCCAGCCCCCAGCCCTCGGGCAGGGCGGGGGAGGCCGATACGCGGTACCCCTCCGACGCATCATAGCTGCATGCCGCCACATGGCGCGTGCCGTCCGCAAGGGTGTATTGTACATACAGGCAGGGCCCGTATGCCGTTTTGTCAATGGATGCCCCCTCGGGCAGGAAAAGCACGTTTTGCACAAACGCGTCGGTCAAAACGCCACTGGTGCCGCCCATCGCGGGCAGGGCGGAAATATCAAAATCCGCAAGGGAATCCAGCCCCGCGATGCCGTCAATGGGCAGGGGAACGGATTCATCCTGGCTGATGACATTCCCCTCGTCGTCCGTGATCACCTGGGTGCGGCAGAGCTTGCCGTCATGAATGCAGGTCAGGTATTCCCAGCCCGAGTAATTTTCCCGATTGATCACATCCACGCTGCCCCACACGCCGTTTTGCTTTTCGGCATGGTAAGTATAATCCACCTCAAAATCGGGATCGTGATAGGTGTAAAACAGCGCGTCGCCCGCGGTGTCCAGCATGATATTCGGGATTTCGTCCCCCTGCCGCAGGGCGGTCGGGTTGTCTATTGTCAGGGTCAAAACGCCATTTACCGTTTCCGCAATGCACAGGCGGTTTTCGCTGCCGCCTTTCAATACCAGCGCGTACTGCCCGTTTACGGCATCCCACGCCGCAACGGTGTATCCCGGGTGCGCCTCTGCGCACAGATCGGCCACTGCCTGCGGCAGGCTCTCCTCGCCAAGCGCCGAGGCGGCAAACAGCAGGATCAACAGCGCGGCCAGCAGGCAAATCATTTTTTTCATGGAATGCTCCTTAAAACGGAAAGAAATGTTGAAACGCGCGGGAAAATTGTGCAAAACCCCATGAAAAGCCCGCAGGCTTTTAACGGCATCCCGCTGAAAATCATAGATTTTCAGCGGCTATCTCACATCGCCTGCGCCATCCGTTCCAACGCGTTGGGGTTCAGGCAGTAGCCCTTGCGGTAAACCGTGCTGATCACATCATTGCCCAGCTTTGCGCGCAGCCGCTGCACGTGTACATCCACCGTGCGCGTGGCATAATCGGATGCGCTGCCCCACGCGGTGCGCAGCAGCTCTCCGCGGCTCATCGCCCGCAAGGGCTGGCCGCAGCGATAGGATGTCAGGGCGCTTTTGAACAGTTCGTCAAAAAGCAAATACTCCTGCTGCGTCAGATGGTAATCGTGCCCGTACAGAGTTACGCGGCACATGGCGGGATCCATATCGATTCCGCGGCGGCTGTTGAAGGGGTACTGATACAGCATTTTCATCACCTCATCAATATAGACGAAATAAATTATGATTTTGTTGCATCGATTCACAATTTTTTAACAATTTTTTGCCGAACACAAAAAAACAGAGCCGAAAATCGGCTCTGCTCATCGGAAAGAAGATCATTCGCACTGAACAATATCAAACCCCGCCGCCCGCACAATGCGGTTCATCACCGCCAGCCCGACGCCCGTTTCGGGGTAGGTTTCGCTGAATACACGGGTAATGCCCTCATCATCGGCCTCACGCAGCAGGGCAAACACCCGATGCGCGGCAGAGGCCTCGTCGGGTCCCAGATTGCCCGTGCGGCGATCCCCGTACAGGGGCAAGTTTCCCTCGGCGGCCAGGATCAGCGCGTGGCTTTGATCGGCCAGGGCATCATACTCCCGGCAGATGCGCGCCGCAACGTGCGCAGCCTCCCCCTCGTAGAGCGTCATCTGCGCGCGGGGCGCGTAGTGCTTGTGCTTCATGCCGGGGGAGGGGGCAGCTTCGCCCTCCCGCAGGGGGCGCATCACGCTGTCGGCCACCTGCACCTCGCCCAGCACCGCGGCGATCATATCGGGGGTGATGCCGCCCGGACGCAGGACGGTTGCCACCTCGCCCACCAGGGTAACCACCGTGCTTTCAACACCCACTGAGCACGCGCCGCCGTCCAGAATCAGGGGGATGCGGCCATCCATGTCCTCCATCATGTGGGAGGCCAGCGTGGGGCTGGGACGCCCCGAACGGTTGCCGCTGGGGGCGGCAATGGGCAGGCCGCAGGCCTTGATCAGCGCCCGCGCCACGGGGTGGGAGGGCATGCGGATGGCCACGGTTTCCAGCCCGGCCGATACGGCAGGGGGGATAACCTCCTTCTTGGGCAGGATCATGGTAAGCGGTCCCGGCCAGAAGGCTGCCGCCAGCCGCAGGGCGGGCTCGTTCATGCGGCAGAGCGGCTCCATTTCGCTCAGCTCCGCAATGTGCACAATCAGCGGGTTATCGGCAGGACGCTCCTTGGCGGCAAAAATCCTGCGCACCGCGGTATCATCCAGCGCGTTTGCGCCCAGGCCGTAAACCGTCTCGGTGGGAAAGCCTACAATATCGCCTGCCTGAAGCAGTTTTGCCGCCCGGGCAATGCTGCCCTCGTCGGCGGGCAAGCAAAGGGTTTTCAAGGGGCTGCGCCTCCTCTTTGACATCAAAAAATAAGGGAAAAATATCCTGCCTATTATAGCACAATGCGGGAAAATGTAAAAGCGTTACCGCACCCCGGCAATCCAACTATCCTGCGGCGCATCCAAAAATTCGCGGTACGCCCGGCAGTATTCCGCATCGGCATCAGAGAGCCGCACGGCCTGCCCGCCTGCCTGCACCAGGGGATCAACCGCCCGCCGCTTGACCGCCACGCGCAGGCAGGGTTCGCTGTCCGTGGGCTGTGTCAGCACGCGCACGCCCCGCAGGGCGCAAAACTGCCGCCAGCGCGGGGCGGTATCGGGACAGGCCGTCAGGCGGGCAATCAGCGCAGGCTCGGTTCCCTTCAGGTCTTCTTCTGCCATCGCGCCGATATCCAGCGCATCGCGCAGCAGATCGGCCAGCGTCTGCATGGCGCAGCGATCCTCGGGCGATGCGTAAAGCTGCGCCGTGCGCAGGGCGATAAAGCCGAATTCCCGCGCCGCCTCGAGGTGCGCAAAGCACATTTCCTCCGTGCCCAAAGCGTTTTGCACCGTGATGATATCATCATATATTGCCTGCCCGCCCGTGTATCCCAGCAGATGCTCGGCATCCCCCAGCAGATATTCCAGCCTGTCGGCCGACAGCGCGGGCAGGGGATTATCCGCAATCGGGTATCGGTGATAGTTTGAAACATCCTTTGCGGCAATGCCTGCCCGCCCCAGCAGCTCCCCGATTTCGACGGACGCCGCAATCACCTTTTCGGTGCCCGCCTCGGTGGCCTCCTGCCGCAGGGCATCCCCGCGCAGAAAATCCACCGTGTGCGCAAAGCAGGGGACGGCAATGTCATGCAGCAGGGCGGCGGTGCTTTGGCGGATATCGTGGGTAAAATGCCACACGATCCCGGCCGTGCCCAGGCTGTGCTCCAGGCGGCTGCGGGACGCGGCAGCCTTGCGGTAAACGGGCAGGGCGGTATATTCGCAGCCGCAGTACATGCCTACCTTTTGCAGCCGCCGCATGGCGGGGGTATCGGCCAGGGCTAAAATCAGCGCGGGCAGGGAGCGGGTGTAAATCACCATGCGCCGCACCTCCTTTTTATTGTTTCTCTGCCAGTATACACTGCTTCCTTCCCCTTTCGCAAGTAAAATAAGCAACTCAGCTGGAGGCAACGGTGTGTACGGCGCGAGGCGGAAATTTTCATTCCGATCAGATTTTTCGGCCATGAGCGCAGCGCATGGGAAAATCCGCAAAAAAACCGCTGAAAATCGGATGACTTTCAGCGGTTTCCAATATGGAATGATTTTTTATTTCCGCAGTCCTGCGGCCTTTTGCAGTTCTTCCGCCATGTCCGTGCGCTCCCAGGGCAGGTCCACATCGGTGCGGCCGAAATGCCCGTAGGCGGCGGTGGCGCGGTAGATGGGACGGCGCAGATCCAGCCGATCGATGATGGCGGCGGGGCGCATGTCAAACACCTTGCTTACCAGATCAGCCAGCTCATCCTCGGGCAGCTTGCCCGTGCCGAAGGTATCCACCGTCAGGCTGACGGGGCGCGCCACGCCGATGGCGTAGGACAGCGCCACCTGGCAGCGGTCACACAGCCCCGCGGCCACCAGATTCTTGGCGGCATGGCGGGCGGCATAGGCGGCACTGCGGTCCACCTTGCTGGGGTCCTTGCCGCTGAAGGCGCCGCCGCCGTGGGGGCAGTAGCCGCCGTAGGTATCTACAATGATCTTGCGGCCGGTCAGGCCGCTGTCCCCCGCAGGGCCGCCCAGCACAAAGCGGCCGGTGGGGTTGATGTAATAGCGGGTGCCCTCGTGCAAAAGATGGGCGGGGATCACCTTCTCAATGACCTCCTCCATCATGGCACGGCGGATTTCCTCCTGCGATACCGTCTCGTCATGCTGGGTGGAAATGACCACCGCATCCACGGCCACGGGCACGCCGTCCTCATAGGCCACGGTCACCTGCGCCTTGCCGTCGGGGCGCATCCAGGGCAGCGTCCCGTCCTTGCGCACCTGCGCCATGCGGCGGGTCAGGCGGTGGGACAGGGCAATGGGCATGGGCGTCATTTCCTCGGTTTCGCTGCAGGCATAGCCGAACATCATGCCCTGGTCGCCCGCGCCCTGCTCATGATCGGCCGTTGCGGTAACGCCCATGCTGATGTCGGGGCTTTGCCCGTGCACGGCGGTGATGACGGCGCAGCTGTCGGCATCAAAGCCCAGGGCAGGATCGTTGTAGCCGATGTCGCGGATGACATTGCGGGCAATCTTTTCCATGTTGCAGTTGGCGTTGGAGGTAATTTCGCCCATGATCATCACCAGGCCCGTGGTGGCGCAGCACTCGCAGGCCACGCGCGCGGCAGGATCCTGGCGCAGCATCTCATCCAGAATGGCATCCGAAATCTGGTCGCAAACCTTGTCGGGATGTCCTTCGGTAACACTTTCGGAGGTAAACAGCTTTCTCATCTTGGTCATCCTTTCTGTTCTGTGCGCAAAAGAAAACCGCCTGTCTTGGCAGACAAGCGGCATGAAAAGATCTTTCTTCTACGCCTTATCTGCCGGCACTTATGTGCCGCCGGAATTAGCACCGCACGCCGTGCGCCGGTTGCCGGGCATCATCGGGCCGTTCCCTCCGCCGCTCTTGATAAGGGGAATTCAATTGTCGGCGGATATTATAGCACCCATTGCCCGTGCTGTCAACCGCAAAAAATACAAAAAAAGACCGAAATGAAGCTGTTTTTGCATTTGTTTTACCCGCGGCACTGCGCAGGGTGGAAAGCACCTGCCGTGCCTGCCTATGCGCTTCTTCCCCGGCCGCGATGGCCTGATCGGGTTCACGCAGCAGGGATTGCAGATTTTCCTGTTCCATGATGGCTCCTTTCGGGCGGTGCACCCGCGCCGCTTGGGGGCAGTACAGCAAACGCGTCAAGGCGGCACAAGCAAAATGGGATGAAAGATGTTTTTTGCCGTCCGATTGCCGTGCTGCGAGCGTTGACAGCATCCCGTCGGGAAGTTAAAATAAAGCAGAAAAATTTTTTTGATTGCCGCCGCGGCAGAAGGAGCTGAGCCATGGAAACGCTGACCGTACGCACCCGGCAGCCCTATCGGGTGCTGATTGAAAACGGGCTGCTTGACCGCATTGGGCAGGAGACGGCCCGCGTGTGCCCGCCCTGCCGCGCGGCGGTGGTATCGGATGATACGGTGGATGCGCTCTTTGGGGATCGCGCGGCGGCATCGCTTGCGGCGGCGGGCTATGAACCCCTGCGCTTTGTGTTTCCCCACGGGGAGACAAGCAAAAATCTGCAAACCTACGGGAAGCTGATGACCTTTCTTTGCCAAAATAACCTGACGCGCGGGGATATACTGATCTCCCTGGGCGGGGGCGTGACGGGGGATTTGGCCGGGTTTGCCGCCGCCACTTACCTGCGCGGCGTGCGCTATGCGCAAATCCCCACCACCCTGCTTGCCATGGTGGACAGCAGCGTGGGCGGAAAGACCGCCGTTGATCTGCCGGGGGCCAAGAATGCCTGCGGGGCGTTCTGGCAGCCCTCCCTTGTGCTGTGCGATCCCCTGCTGCTTGATCCCCTGCCCGAGGCGGAGGTTTCAAACGGCCTGGCGGAGTGCGTAAAGCATGCCGTGCTGGCCGATCCCACCCTGCTTTCCCTGACGGCACTGCCCCTTGCGGATGCGCAGGGGCTGATTGCGCGCAGCATTGCCATCAAGGAAAGCTATGTATGCACCGATGAGCGCGATACCGGCAGGCGGCAGTTTTTGAACCTGGGGCACACGGTGGGGCACGCGGCCGAGGCGCTGAGCGGCTACCGCATGCGCCACGGGGAGGGCGTGGCCATGGGCATGGCCTATATGGCGCGGATCGCCTGCGCGCTTTCCCTTTGCGGACGGGATACGGGCAAGGCCGTTGCAAACGCCCTGACGGCGGCAAATCTGCCTGTGCACTGCCCCTATTCCGCAAAGGATCTGTGCGCCTATGTGCTGCGGGACAAAAAGCGCCGCGGGCAGGAAATCACCCTGGTGCTGCCCGAAAAAATCGGCCAATGCCGCCTGCATACCGTGCGGATTGAGGATCTTCCCGCCCTGCTTGCACTGGGGGAGGAAGCATGATTGTACGCTTGTCGCCCGCGCATCTGAGCGGGAAAATCACCGTGCCGCCCTCCAAAAGCCATGCCCAGCGCCTGCTGATTGCCGCATGGCTGGCAGGCGATATGGGCAGGGTGCGCCTGACAAACCCGAGCGCGGATATTGCCGCCTGCGTGCGCTGCCTGCATGCGCTGGAGGAGGAAAACCCGACCCTGGACTGCGGGGATTCGGGGGCGGTGCTGCGCTTCCTGACGCCCGTTGCCGCCGCGCGCGGCGGCGCGCGCATGACGGGCAGCAGGCAGCTTTCCGCCCGCCCGATGGGGGATCTTTTGAATGCCCTTTCGGCAAACGGCTGCACAATATCGGGGGATACCCTGCCGTTTTCGGTTTCAGGCACCCTGCACGGCGGGGTATATACCCTGCCGGGGGATGTATCCTCCCAGTTTGTCAGCGGCCTGCTCTTTGCCCTGCCCGGGCTTTCGGAGGACAGCGAAATCCGCCTGACCTCCCCCCTGCAAAGCGCGGGATACGCCGAAATGACGCGCAGCGTGCTGGCAAAGTTCCATGTGACCGGCCGCAAAACGGCGGATGGCTTTTTTGTGCCGGGCAGGCAGCAATACCTTTTGCCCGAGGGGGAGCTTGTCCCCGAGGGGGATTGGAGCGCCGCGGCGGTATGGCTGGCCGTCAACGCCCTGGGCGGGGAGGCAAAGCTCAGCGGCCTGACGCGGGGCAGCCTGCAGGGGGATGAGCGCATGGAAGCGCTTTCCAAATCCCTGCCCGACTGCGCTGATCTTGCCGATGTTCCCGATCTTTTGCCCCTGCTGAGCGTGCTGGCGGCCTTCAAAAAGACCGATACGCGCTTTCTGCATGTCGGCAGGCTCCGCTATAAGGAGAGCGACCGCCTGGCAGGGTGCGAAAGGATGATCTGCGCCCTGGGCGGCAGGGCACAGGCCTTTGCGGATGAACTGCTTGTGCGCGCGCAGCCCCTTTCGGGGGGCAGGACGGATGCGCAGGGGGACCACCGCATGGCCATGGCAGCGGCGGCGGCAGCCTGTGCCTGCCGGCAGGATGTGGTGCTTTCGGGCGCCGAGAGCGTGGACAAATCCTATCCCGCCTTCTGGGCGGATTATCAGCAGCTGGGAGGGCAAATGCATGTCCTGTGAATTCGGAAAAATCGTGCGGGTAACGCTGTTCGGACAGTCGCACGGCGAGGCCGTCGGCACGGTGATTGACGGTCTGCCCGCGGGGGAGAAAATCGATATGGAGGCTGTGCAGGCCTTTCTGCGCCGCCGCGCGCCGGGACAGGCGCACACCACCGCGCGGACGGAAAAGGACATTCCGCACGTGCTCAGCGGCCTGGTGGAGGATCGTACCTGCGGCGCGCCCCTGTGCGCGGTGATTGAAAATCACGGGGCAAACAGCGCGGATTATGACGCATTGCGGAATATTCCGCGCCCCATGCATGCCGATTATCCCGCAAGCGTGCGCTGGCACGGGCAGGCCGATCTGCGCGGCGGCGGGTTTTATTCCGCCCGTCTGACGGCGGCGCTGTGCTTTGCGGGCGCCCTGTGCCTGCAGGTCCTTGCCCGCCGCGGCGTGCACATCGGCGCGCATCTGCTGCGCGTGGGGGAGGTGCGGGACAGCGCCTTTGACCCGACGGCGGAGGATCCTGCCGCGCTGGAGATCCCCGCAAACCGCTTCCCCACGGTGCTGGATGCGCAGGCGGGGGAAAGGATGCTGGCAGAAATCGATGCCGCGCGCGCGGCGGGGGACAGCGTGGGCGGCGCGATTGAATTGTGCGCGCTGGGGCTGCCCGCGGGGCTGGGCGATCCGCCCTTTGACGGGGTTGAAAACCGCCTGTCGCAGGCACTTTACGCCGTTCCCGCCCTCAAGTGCATTGAGTTCGGCGCGGGCGCGGCGGTATCGGGCATGCGCGGAAGCGCGCACAACGACGGCTTCTGCTGTGATGACATCGGGCGCGTGCGCACCGTCACCAACCGCCACGGCGGCATTCTGGGCGGCATGACCACGGGCATGCCTCTGCTGCTTACCTGCCATATAAAGCCTACGCCCTCCATTGCCCTGCCGCAGGAGAGCGTCAACCTGAAGACGGGCGAAAGGGTTCAAATCAGCATTGCGGGGCGGCATGATCCCTGCGCGGCCCTGCGCGCCGTTCCCTGCGCGGAGGCGGCAGCCGCCATTGCCCTGCTGGATATGCTGGAGGAGGGACGCATCCATGGGATTGGATGAACTGCGGGCGGAAATCGACCGCGCGGACAGAGATTTGACCGATGCCTTTGAAAGGCGCATGCGGGCGGCGGCGAAAATTGCCGCCTATAAAAAAGAAAACGGCCTGCCGGTGCCGGATGCCAAGCGGGAGGAAACCGTGCTTGCGCGCGTTACGGCAAACTGCGATGCCGCCCTTGCCCCCTATGCGGAGCGGCTCTACCGCACCCTTTTTTCCCTGAGCCGGGAATATCAGACAGCCCTGCTTGCCCAAACGGGGCTGATCGGGCATCCGCTGGGGCACAGCTGCTCCCCGCAATTGCATGCCCTGTACGGGGATACGGGCTATCAATTGTGGGATACCGTGCCCGATGCGCTGGCTGATTTCCTTAAAAAGCGGGATTTTGACCTTGCCAACGTGACCATCCCCTATAAGCAGACGGTGCTGCCCTTTTGCGATACCGTGTCAGACACGGCGCGCGGCGTCGGCAGCGTCAATACGCTCATCTGCCGCGACGGCCGCCTGCACGGGGACAATACCGACGTGTGGGGCTTTGAAATGCTGGCACGGCGGATGCATATGGATTTGTCTATTGGAAAAACGCTGATCCTGGGCAGCGGCGGCGCGTCGCGCGCGGTGCGCTATGCGGTGGAGCAGGCGGGCGGCCATGCCGTGATCATCTCCCGCACCGGGGAAAACAATTACGATAACATCAAAAAACACGCCGACGCGCGCCTGATTGTCAACGCAACGCCGGTGGGCATGTATCCGAATTTTGACGGAAGTCTGATTGATCCGGCCGATTTCCCCTGCCTGGCGGGGGTGCTGGACGCGATCTATAATCCCCTGCGCACCCCGCTGGTTCAGCGGGCGCAGGCGCTTGGCATCCCCGCCGCGGGCGGGCTGTATATGCTCTGCGCGCAGGCGGCCAAGGCACGGCAGCTGCTTTCAGGCACCCTGCCCGATACGGACGCGGCCTACCGCACCCTGCTTGGGCAGCGGCTTGGCATTGCCCTCATCGGCATGCCCGGCGCGGGCAAAAGCACCCTGGCACGGTACCTTGCAAAGTGCCTGCCCCTGCCCTGCACGGATACGGACGACGAAATCGTCCGCCGGGCCGGGCAAAGCATTCCCGAATTTTTTGAAAGCCGCGGCGAGGCGGCATTCCGCGATCTGGAATCGCAGGTGATTGCCGAATGCAGCGGCACATGCGGGCAGATCATCGCCGCGGGCGGCGGCGCGGTGCTGCGGGCGGAAAACCGCAGGCACCTTCGGCAAAACTGCCTGACGGTGTGGGTGCAGCGCGATCTGTCTGCCCTGCCCCTGATCGGGCGCCCCGTTTCCCGCAGCTGCGGCAGCCTGCAGGCCCTCTGCGATGCCCGTGCCCCCCTCTACGCTGCCTGTGCCGATGTGATTGTATCCAATAACGGCACCATCGAGGACTGCGCGGCGTCTATCCTTGAAAAATACAGGCAGGCGATTGCCTGCGCGCCCTGCCTGCCGGCGGAATAAAGCAAACGATCAACAAATCCGCAGCAGGAAATACACGCTTATTATTGTTCCCGCAAAACGCGAAACACCGCTTTTTTGCCCTCCATCTGCCGCTCCAGTACCCCGGCATCGCAAAGCACAAGCAGATCCCGCCTTGCCGTTTCGGGGGCGATTTTGAATTTTTTTCGCCATGCCTCCGCGGTAACGGCGCTGTTTTCACTCTCCAGCAGCCATTTTGCGCCCTTTAGCTGACGGTCATTCAGCCCTCCGTCCGCTTCAAGTGCTTTCAGCCTTTGCTCTGCCAGCACATGATAAGTCAGATGGTGCGTCATCTTTTCCGTGGTTTGTGCCAGCATGCCGCTGTAAGCATCGATAAAGTAGGTCATATCCCCGTCGGATGCTTCCACATCGCGCATGGCGCGGTAATATTTGCCACGCTCCTGCGCCACAACATCCGAAATTGAAAAATAACGGAAAAAATCATACCCGGACTGCAAAAGCATCATATAGCTGAGCGCCCGTGCGGTACGGCCGTTGCCGTCTCCGAACGGGTGGATATATACAAAATAGAAGTGCGCAATGCAGGCCTTGAGCAGTGGATGAATTTCGCTGCTATTGATAAATTCCGTCAGCAGCCGCATCATCACGGGCACTTTTTCGGCCGTCGGCGGCGTGTAGACAACGCCCTCACGCCCCGTCACATACACCGCATCCTTGCGGTAGCCCTCCACCTGCACCTCGGCTGCGCTCCGCGTTACCGTTTCGGCGATTTGCAGGATGGTATCCTCGGTGATTTCCTCCTCCAGATGCTCCAGTACGTAGGTCAGCGCATCGTAATTGTTTTTGACCATCTGTTCCGATTTGCTGCGCGGCGGCAGGTTGCGGCGGATGAGATCGGCTGCCTGCTCACGGCTGGTAAACGCGCCCTCGATCACGCTGGAATAAACCGCTTCATCCACAACGGCATCCCGAAACAGCGCATCAAAGGCATCCCCCGTAAAGGCAATGTCCCTGCGGGCCATCTCGGCAATGGCGTCGCACTGCCTTTGAATATCATCGGTCAAAACAAACCAGAACGGCTTTCCGTCCTGATCGGGCAGCGGAAGGAGCACGGCACGGCTGCGCCGCTCGGATTGAAGCATGGGCCAGAATTCCCGGATGGGAACGCTCACCGGCAGCCGATGGATGATTTCCCGGCGGGGCAGATAGCGTTTCATAAATTGTTCGATCAGCTCTTCCACTGCTCATCACCTGCTTTCTTTCTGCTGATTTATTACTATTATATTGCTGATTTGCTCCTTTTGCAAGCCCCGCTTCATGCAAAAAACCCGCGCCGCAGGCTGTCATTTCGGCAGCGCGCGGCACGGGAATAAAGGTGGGGAAAAGCGGGATTACTGCTTCTTTTCGGCGGCGGGAGGCGCGCTTATCGTCCGAAACCTGCCAAACAGGGAGGGCACGCAGCGGTTGATAACATAGCAGCCCGCAACGGAAAAGATAAAGGCAAACACGCTGCCAAGCAGTCCCCACCAGGCGTTGGGCAGCACGGCACCCATGCGCTCAAGCGTCGGCATGATCACCTCCTGCAGGAAGGGCTTGTGCAAAAAGTAAATGCCGATTGTGTTTTCACCCGTCCAAAGCATAAAGGCGCGGGCCTTGTTGTCGGGATTGTTTCTGAACAGGACCGTCAGGAACAGGGAGAAGGAGATTACCAGGCCGATTCCGGCGAAGGCATTAAAAAGGAATATCAGGACGTTGCCGTACTGCGCCTTGCACATCAGCACCAGATAAGGGGAATCTCCCTGCATCCGCTGACCGAGGAAAAACAGCGCGCCAAAGGCAGCCGCGGCGGCCAGATACGCCCACGCGTTTTCCTTGGGCAGCCGCGCTACCAGATTTTTGATTGCGTACCCGAGCATAATAAAGCCAAGCGCCGCAAAGGCGACATTCAGGCACAGGGGATAACCGATCTCGATGCGCGGCAGCAGGAAGCCAACTGCGAAAAATACAATGGATACGATGAAGCCGAAGAGGTGCCGCTGCACGTTCTTTGCCTTTCGGGACAGCATCAGCACAAGCTCCGCGAGCACCCTTGCGACAAACAGGCAGGGGAGGTACCACAGGGAAGTCAAGGTTTCGGCTTTGTTCAGCATCTCCCAAGAGCCGTAAAACAGCTTCACAAAATTGCGATAGGTAAAATTGGAATAGATCGCGCCCCAAATCAGATAAGGCACCAGCAGGGCCATGACATTTTTGAACAGAAAGTTTTTCCAGTGCGCCTTGTCATATTCGTGCTGATGACGGGAGATGACCATGCCCGATACCAGAAAAAACAAAGGCATATGGAAGGCGTAGAGTGCCACCCGATAGGGCACCTCAGAGCTATTGGGCGTGGTGTGTCCCCATATGACCAGAAATATTGTGATGCACTTTGCAAAGTCCAGATAGTCCAGGCGCGCTTTTTTCATGGCGATTTCTCTCCTTTGATTCATGGGCGGATACCGCAGCATCATAGCACAGGACAGCCCCGCTGTCCATAACATTTTCAAACAAAACAACGAAAAACGCCCTGCTGCGCACAGCAGGGCGTAATTGTGAACAATGCCTTACATTTCGGGCTTGTCGGGGGTGATGGTTACCTCCAGCTGCTGCGCGTCTTCGCAGGCGGCCAGCTGCTTGGCGTTCAGGGTGATGTCCGCCATTTCGCCGGGGGTGCAGATCATCTTCTTCTGGGCGAACACGGCCTTGCCGTCCGCCTTGACCACGATGTACTGGTTCTGGTACACACGGTCGGGACGGAACATGATGTCGATGGGGGAATGCTCCGCGCCCTTTTCCAGGCAGATCTGCTGAGGCACCGCGCCGCGCACGCCCGCGCCGTCCTTTACGGGGATCATGCGGCCGGTATGCGCCTTGCCCTGCACGTAATCCGCCGCGGCCTTGCCGGCCTTGAAGGATTCGTTGGATACGTGATCCACCAAGTCATGCACGTGCAAAACGTTTCCGCAGGCAAAGATGCCGGGCACGGAGGTCTGCAGGCTGTCGTCTACCACGGCACCGCTGGTGCTGGGGCTCATCTTGACGCCCGCGCCGATGGTCAGCTCGTTTTCGGGAATCAGGCCGACGGACAAAAGCAGGGTATCGCAGTCAAACTGGATTTCGCTGCCCGGGATGGGGTTGCGCTTTTCATCCACCTTGGCAACCGTTACGCCGGTAACGCGCTCACGGCCCTGGATGTCCACCACGGTGTGGCTCAGGTACAGGGGAATATTGTAGTCCTGCAGGCACTGCACGATGTTGCGGTTAAGGCCGGAGGAATAAGGCATGATTTCCACGCAGGCCAGCACCTTGGCGCCCTGCAGGGTCATGCGGCGGGCCATGATCAATCCGATATCGCCGCTGCCCAGGATCACCACGCGGCGGCCGGGCATATAGCCTTCCAGGTTAACAAACTTCTGCGCCGTGCCGGCACTGTAAATGCCCGCGCAGCGGGTGCCGGGGGTAGCCAGCGCGCCGCGGGGACGCTCACGGCAGCCCATGGCCAGCACAACGGCCTTGGGCTTGAACACCTGCAGACCCCACTTGCGGGAGATGGCGGTAACGGTCTTGTCGTTGTCCACGCTCAGCACCGTCACGCCCGTGCGCACGTCAATGCCCATCTCGGCAGCCTTGTCGATATCGCGCTGGGCATATTCGGGGCCGGTCAGCTCTTCCTTGAAGCGGTGCAGACCGAAGCCGTTATGGATGCACTGGCGCAGGATGCCGCCGGCGTTCTCCTCGCGCTCCAGCACGATCAGGCTGTCCACGCCCGCTTCCTTGGCGGCGATGGCGGCGGCCAGACCCGCAGGGCCCGCGCCGACGATGAGGATATCCACATTGATGACGGGTACGCCGTTATTCATTTCATTTTTCATCGGGGCGCGCCTCCTTAGCGATCTGATGCAGGGTGCCTACCAGCAGACGGCTGTCGCCGCCGCACTTGGTGATTTCCAGCGGGCTCTTGCCCAGTTCCTCGCACAGGATTTCCATCACGCGCGGGCTGCAGAAACCGCCCTGGCAGCGGCCCATGCCGGCACGGGTGCGGCGCTTGACGCCGTCAATGGAGCGTGCGCCCACGGGACGGCGGATGGCGGCGCGGATTTCGGCCTCGGTCACCTGCTCGCAGCGGCATACCAGCACGCCGTATTCGGGGTTCTTCTTGTAGGCTTCCTCGCGCTCCTCATTGGTCATGTTGCGGAAGGCACGGGGCAGGGGCGTGGGCTTCTTCCAGTCGGCCTTTTTGTCAAGGCCCAGGAAGGCGGCCACTTCATCGCCCAGTTCTTGGCCGATGGCCGGGGCGGCGGACAGGCCGGGGCTTTCCACGCCCACGGCTTCATAGGCACCCGCGGGGGCACCCTCCACCTTGCCGATGATGAAATCACCGTTCTCCTCATGGGCGCGGATGCCCGAGAAGGTGGTGATGGTCTGACGGGTGTTTACGGTCTTCCAGGTCAGGCGAACCTTGGACAGGGTTTCGGCCAGGCCCTCGCCGGTGGTGGCTACATCGTAGCCGTCATCGATATCCTCGGCAGTGGGTCCCAGCAGGATGTTGCCGTGGGTGGTGGGGCTGACCAGCACGCCCTTGCCCATCTTGGTGGGGCACTGGAACATGGTCATGTGGAAGGGGATATCAGCCATGTGATCCAGCAGATAGTACTGACCGCGGCGGGCGATCAGTTTTACATGGCGGGAGGAAATCATATTGTGCAGAACGCCCGAGCCGATGCCGGCGCAGTTGACCACCGCGCGGGTCTTGTATTCGTCATGCTCGGTAATCACCAGCCAGTTGCCGTCCGAGGTGGGCTTGATCTCCAGAACGGGGTTGCTCAGCACAAACTCCGCGCCGTTTTCGGCGGCGCTGTCGGCCAGGGCACAGGTCATTTCATAGGGGCTTACCAGGGCGCTGGTGGGCGCATAAAGGGCGCACACAACATCGGGATTGGTGTTGGGCTCCATCTGCAAAATTTCGTCATGCTCCACAATGCGGCAGCCGGGTACGTCGTTGGCCTCTGCCTGGGCAAGCAGGCTTTCCAGGGTGGCGCGGTCTTCCTCGCTGAAGCCCAGCACCAGGGCGCCGGGCTGGGTGTAGGGCACGCCCAGTTCCTTGGCCAGATCACCGTACATCTTGCTGCCCTTTACATTCAGGCGCGCCTTTTCGGTGCCCGGATGCGCGTCAAAACCGGCGTGCACAATGCCGCTGTTGGCCTTGCTGGCACCGTCTGCCACATCCTCCATGCGATCAACAACCAGAAGCTTGCCGTTGTACTTGGCCATCTGCTGTGCTACCGCGCAGCCGACCACACCGGCACCGATGATGATTGCGTCGTACATTGTTTCATCCCTTTCAAGTTTTGCGCCGCCCCCTAAAAAAGGAAACGGCGGAAAGTATTTACCAGACATCAAAATTATAGCACACCCCCGCCCGTCATTCAAGACACGCGGGGGTGAAAAACAGTGCATCCGTGATTATTTTTGCCGTTTTCCTGCGCGATTTATGTCATTTAACAGTAAAAACACGGCCAGATATTCATAGCCGATCACGGTCGATCAGCCGTCCCGCCGCAGCGCGGGGCAGCCCCTGCATATCGGGATAAACCGAAAGCATTTCAAAATCGTTTTGCATCAGCGCGTTTACTGCCTCGGCCTGATGCGTGCCGATCTCCAGCAGCAGCCACCCGCCGGGATGCAGATGCCCGGGCGCCTCCCGCACAATGCGGCGGTAAAAGTCCAGCCCGTCCTCCCCGCCGTAGAGCGCCAGGGCAGGTTCCCTTTGCACCTCGGGCTGCAGGGATGCCATCTCCTGCGCGGTCACGTAGGGCGGATTGCTCAGGATCAGATCAAACCGCTCCCCCGCCACGGGCGCAAAAAGATCCCCCTCCAGCAGCTGAACCGCCGCGCCCGTTTCCGAAATGTTTTTGCGCGCCACGGCCAGGGCATCCGGGCTGATATCGCAGGCCGTCACCTGCGCGCGGGGAAAGCGCAGGGCCACGGCAATCGCCAGCGCCCCCGTGCCCGTGCACAGGTCAAGCACCCGCTCATTCCCTTTCATGCGGGCAAAGGCCTGCTCGCACAGCGTTTCGGTATCGTTGCGGGGGATCAGCGCACCCTTTTCGGCCCGCAGGGTGATGCCCATAAACTGCGCCGTGCCCAGGATGTACTGCAGCGGCTCGCGGCCGCAGCGGCGGTCAATCAGCGCGCGGTAGGCATCCATCTGCTCCTGCGTCAGCTCCCGCCCGCCGTCGGCGCGCAGCATCAAGTGCGGCACGTTGGTTACATGGGATAACAAAAACGCCGCGTCCACCGCAGGATCGGGCACACCGGCCTTGGCCAGCATGCCCGATGCGGTGCGCAGCGCATCACGGCAGGTCATCATGAAACCGCGGGCGCGGGGGAGGCTTCCTCCGCCTTTTCGGGCGCGGGGACGGCAATCACATAGCCTTCGGGCGTCAGCGGCCCTTCGGGCATATCGCCCAGCGCAGCCTTCATGGATACGATGGCCACCTCCAGCATGCCGTCATCCGGCTCGGCGGTGGTCAGATGCTGCAACTGCATGCCCGGCGCGCGCAGGATGCGGCACACCTTGCTTTCGCTGTGTGCCAGACCCTTTAATACTTCGTAGCTGATGCCCGCAACCACGGGCAGCAGGATCACGCGGCTGAGCACGCGCAGCAGGTAGTGCGCGCCCAGATCATAGCCCGATACCAGCAATACCACTACATCCACGATGGAATAGAACACAATGGACAAAATGAAGGTAATCAGCAGAAAACTGGTGCCGCAGCGCGGGTGCAGTGTGGTAAACTGCCGCGCGTTCGCGGGGGTCAGGGGCAGGTCTGCCTCGTGGCAGTACACGGTTTTATGCTCCGCGCCGTGGTAGCGGAACACCCGCTTCATATCCGGAATGCTGCGGCAGAAGGCCATATAGCCCAGCAGGATCGCCGTGCGCACAAGGCCGGTTACCAGGTTTTTAAGCAGCAGCATGCCGCCCGTGGCGGTCTTGGGGAACAGGCTGATGACGGCGTTGGGGATAAGCACAAACAGCCCGATGGACAGGCACACGGCCAGCACGATGGCCAGCCCCATCACGACCTTGTCCACACCCTTGCCCAGCTTCTTGGCCAGCCAAAGCTCAAACTTGGTGGGCTGCTCGTCCTCAACGCCGCCCATCTTGCTGCTTTCTTCCAGCGTTTTCATGCCGGTGCCCAGCATCGTAACCATGCTGACCGCGCCGCGCACAAAGGGCCAGCCCATCCATTTATGCTTCTTTGCGGGGGAAACGTAGGGATCGCGCTTGCACACGATGCTGCCGTCGGGGCGGCGCACCGCCAGGGCAATATATTGGGGCGAGCGCATCATCACGCCCTCCAGTACGGCCTGACCGCCGATATCCACGCGCTTGTTTTGCTTGCTTTCGTCTTTCAAGGGCTTCTTCCTTTCCGGGATTGCTCCCTACATAGGATTACGGCTTATATTATACACATTTTTCCCGCTTGTTTCAATGCCAATCACGGCAGATCGGGGAATATCGCCGTGCAGATGCGGTTATTTGCGGATGTACGTCTGATTTCTGCCGGTTTCTGATATCAGATTTCAATATCTTGTATGTTATCTTATATGTTATCCTGTATGTTTTCCCCTTGCTCCTTGCCGAATCGGCAATGAAAACGCCGCCCCGAAGGGCGGCAAAATGAGTGGCATTTCGGGTTACGCTTTTTCAAGGATATCGCTTACATCGGTGTTCTTTTCACGAAGAACGAACGTGACGGCATCGCCGTTATGCGTTAGATCGTAAACATCCCCGCGGCCGCCCTTTTCCATGGCATCGGCCGGGGCAAAGGCGGATAAGGTGCCTGCGGCAGCAAACACAATCTTTTCCACGCCCTGATGATCCTTCAAAATGCGCAGCGCATCATACTCGGCGGAGAATACGGCAAAGTCCGCATCCACCGTGACGGTCAGCACGCCGTCCTGCTGCTCGGCAGTATAGGCAATGTCCTTGCCGTCCGCGTCAAGCACGCGGTAGAGGGCCAGGGCGGGAACAACTTCCTGCTTTTTGAACACCTTGCCGCAGCCGCTGCAGTGGCTGCCCTCGGTAAGTCCTGTGCTTGTGTAGGTGGGCGCCACGGCCTTGTCCGTCACCACGGTGTGCGCATCGGGGTTGATGGGAATCTCCTCGGTTTTCGTGAAATCGTTGCCGGCCGTGCAGGTGTAGGTCATCACGCCTTTTTTGCTGCAGGTAGCGGGCGTTGTCTCATTGCCGCTGTCCCAGATATGCGTGTGCGTGCCTGTAATCGTCTTGGAAGGCGCGTCGGTGCTCATGTCTGCGCCCGGGGCGTAATATTCGATTTTTCCCGTCGCGGTCAGTTCGGCGGTATCAAGTTCAATTTCTTCCCCGTCGAATGTCTCATCGGTTACATGGTTCCGCTGGCCGCCGCTGCCGATGGCCGCGCCCGTGCCGTACCTGCCCGAGGCGCTGCCCTGCGCGCGCACCTGCGCATCACCGGTGATGGTGATATCTTTGGCATTGCCGCCTTGGGAACTGCCGATGCCCGCACTGCAGCCGCTGCCGATGGCCGTTACCGTGCCGCCGGTGATGGTAATATCGTGGGTATCATAGGAATTGGTGCTTCCGATGCCTGCACCGCCGCCGTTGCCTTGGGCGGTGACCGTGCCGCCGGTGATGGTAATATT
>CAVFPH010000019.1:3756-27373 GCA_963624325.1 bacterium | reverse complement strand
GGGCTAAAGAATGGTTATCAAAGGGGTTAACCTTCTCTAACCGTGCGATAGTTTAGCACCTCTAACTATGCTTGTCAACCCCTGTTTTTCTCTTTTTTCACTTTAATTTTTGGGCTCGGATATTTTATTCCCATATTTTTCATTGCATCGCTGTATAAAACAGATATGCGGATATCCGTATGACACAATCCTGCCGTAAACCGCGGCATATATGCGTTGACATCCGAAAATGCAAATGCTATATTGAGCTTGCGGATTTACCTATCCGCAGCATATAAAAGGAGAGGGACAATGAGTACGCAAAAGAAAGAGGAAATCCTGCGTTTTATCAAGTTTCTGCTGTTCTCCGCCAGCGCCGGTCTGATTGAAATCATCAGCTTTTCGCTGCTGAACATCCTGACACGCTGGCAGTACTGGCCGTGCTACCTGATTGCGCTTGTGCTGTCGGTGGTATGGAATTTCACCTTCAACCGCCGTTTTACCTTTCATTCCGCCGCAAACGTGCCCGCAGCCATGCTGAAGGTGCTGGTCTACTATGCGGTCTTTACCCCGCTTTCCACCTTGCTTGGAAACTGGCTGAGCGGCACGCTCGGCTGGAACGAATATCTGGTAACAATCCTGAACATGCTGCTCAACTTTGCAACGGAATATCCTTATCAGAAGTTTGTCGTGTTTGCGGGAACCATTGACAGCAATAAATAAGCTGTTTCCCGCAGGCCACGGCTGTGTTTTGACAATGCACGCTTCAAATGCTATAATGCTTCCCGGCTATCCTGACTATTTAAACTTTGGAGGTTGAATAACTCATGAAAAGATTTGTCTCTCTGCTGCTGGCTCTGTGCCTGACTCTGTGCTGTTCTGCTGCTCTGGCCGCGGGAAAACTGGAAGTTACCCAGGAAACCTATGTCGCCGTCGAATCCTACGGAAGCTGCACCGGCTATCTGTATGCCGAAATCACCAATACCGGGAACAGCAATGCGGAATTTGACAGCGGCGTCTTGGAAGTTCTCAGCGAAAGCGGCGATGTTACCGATACCTCCGCAATCTACTCTGCTTATCCCAATGTGCTGGCCCCCCGGTGAAAAGGCTTATCTTGTGGAGCGCATCTATGCCGAAGATGGTGTTCAGCTGTCTGAAATTGCCGATCATTCCCTGTCTGTCTTGGGGAAAACCAGCAAAGATGAAGCCGCAGCGCATCTGGATGCTTCCGCAGTGGTTGAAGCCTATGAAGGCTGGGACGGTACAGACTACCGCATTATCCTGACTGTAACCAACAGCACCGACAAGACCGTTTATGATGCGCTGCTGGTCGTCGGCGTATACGACCAGGACGGCACACTGCTGTATGCTGATGACGATGTCATTTACAGGGTAGGCATTCCCGCAGGCGGCACGCTGGAATACCGCTTGGATGTGAATACTGATATTGTAGCATACTGGAAGGCCAACAGCATTCAGCCCATCAGTGCAGAAGTAATCTGCTATGTTGAATTGGAATACTAAGATGTTTGGCGCATAACCCTTCAAAGACCTCTTTCTTAATTCTATAAATCAAGCCGTCCCGGTCATCGGGGCGGCTTTCGTTGTTTGTATGGTATCGATGCTTTTTATGCATTTTCCGCATTCGCCAAATCTGCAAACTGCTGCAGGCTCAGCGCTTCGCCGCGGATGTTTTCGGGAAGACCCGCACGGGCAATCCAGGCAAGGGCTTCCTCCCGCAGCAGATGAAAGGCAATGGTCAGGTTGTTGCACAAGGTCTTGCGGCGTAGGGCAAAAGCGGCGCTGACAATGCGGAAGAAGCGCGCCTCATCATTTACCTGCACGGCAGGCTGACTCCGCCAGGGCATGCACACAAAGGCGGAATCCACCTTGGGTGGGGGCGTAAAGCAGGCTGCCTCCACGATGCGCGCGATGCGCGGCTGCGTATAATACTGGGCGCGGATGGAAAGCGGGCCGTATTCCGGCGTAGAAGGCTCAGCCAGCAGACGCTGGGCAGCCTCTTTTTGAATCATCACGTTGATGGATTTCAGGGGCAGTTTGCCCGACAGCAGCAGGTTCAGAAGATCGGTTGTCAGATAGTACGGAATGTTTGCCACCACATGGTAGGCATCGTATTCCGCCATGATTTCGGGCAGGTTGACGTGCAGAATATCCCCCTGCACCAGGGAAAAATTTTCGTACTTCTCCATTGCCACGCGCAGGATGGGCAAAAGATCGCGGTCAATTTCCACTGCCGTAATATGCCTGCAGCGGGATGCCAGAATGCGCGTCATATCGCCCGCACCGGGGCCGACTTCCAAAATCGCATCCTGCTCCCCGACGCCTGTCTCATCCACCAGGGTTTCCAGCAGCGCGGCATCGGTTAAAAAGTTCTGTCCCAGGCTGTGCTTATGCTGAAACTCTCCCGGCTTGCCGCGATGGGGCGCACGTTTGCCATACTGCTGTTTCACGCTTTTTCCTCCAATGCACGACAGGCGCGCACCACAGCGGCAGGATCCTCCGCCCGCAGCAGTGCCGTGCCCATCACCAGTGCATCCGCGCCTGCGGCAACCGCCTGCGCAGCGGTTTGGGCATTGATGCCGCCGTCCACCATGATTTGGCCGCGATAGCCCATGCTTCTGATGGCGGCAATCTTGGGCATCATATCGGGCATAAATTTCTGCCCGCCAAAGCCCGGCTCCACAGTCATTACCAGCACCAGATCACACAGCGGAAGCAAATCTTTTATCTGCCCGATGCCTGTGTCGGGCTTAACGGACACGCCGGCCTTAATGCCTGCCGCACGGATCTTTTGAAGCATGGCACGAACATCGCCCGGAATCTCGGCATGGATCGTTACCGCCCCGGCACCTGCCGAAATAAAGGTATCCAAATATTTTTCGGGATTATCCATCATCAGATGCACATCCTGATGCACCTGCGGAAAGGCTTTTTTCAGTGCACTGACCATGGCCGGTCCAAAGGACAGGTTCGGCACAAAGTGCGCATCCATGATGTCCACATGCAGGCTGTCCACGCCGTTATCCAGCATGCGCCGCACTTCCGCCCCAACGTTCAGCAAATCACTGGCAAGGATGGATGACAGGATTTCAATCATAGCGTTCCCTCCACAGTTGGCGTGTTTTTTCAAGCAGTTCGTGATATCTTTCCAGTCGGGCGGCACTGATTTTGCCATCTTTGGCCGCCTGCGTTACGGCGCAGCCCGGCTCACTGCCATGATAGCACGGCATAAAACGGCAGCAGCCCTGATAGGGCTGAAACTCCGGATAATAATCCATCAGCTCCACAGGATCCATGACCTGCTCAAACTCCAGCAAGCTGAATCCCGGCGTATCCATCACCCGCAGGCCGTTTGCTTCAATCAGCTGCGCATGGCGGGTGGTATGCTTGCCCCGTTCGATGCGGCTGATTTCGCCCGTCTGCAGCTGCGTATGAAGCAGGGTATTCAGCAGTGTGCTCTTTCCGACGCCGGACTGCCCCGCAAAACAGGCAATTTCACCCTGCATTTCGGCACGAAGCAATTCAATGCCTTCCCCTGTATCCGCGCTGACGCACAGAACAGGCAACTCCGCCCCCGCATAATCACGCTGTGCCTGCTCTGCCGTATCCCTGCCCAGATCGCATTTGTTGATTACCAGCACTGCGCGCATATCCTGCATCCGCGCGCCCAGCAAAAGCTTGTCTATCAGCAGCCAGTCGGGCGCTGGGGCTGCGGCAGCCACCATCACAAGCAGGGTAATATTGGCAACCGGCGGACGCAGGCACTCACTGCTGCGGGGCAGAATCTCTTCCAGCCAGCCATGCTCCTCCCCCTCGCCGGGGGTAAAATAAACGCGATCGCCCACCAATGGTGTCATGTGCTGACGACGGAATTTTTTCTTGGCCCGCAGCACATGATCCGTTCCGCCTTCATCACGCACGGTATACAATCCGCCGCGTCCTTCGATAATCTGTCCTTTTTCCATTCAATTTCCTTAATCTGAGCCCGACGGCGCGGCAGTATCGGCAGGTTGATCGGCATCAGCTGCCGCCTGAACGTATACCGCCAATGTCACAACGGCATCATACAAAACCCGCTCGCCCGCCTTGGGCAGCTGATCCGCCACCCGCCCCACGCGGGATGGATCGGACGAAGGTGTTTCCACAATCTGGATATTGTTCATGCTGACACTTTGCAGCTGCTGGATTGCCTGCGTACTGGTTAAATCGGTCAAGGAGGGCATCGTCACGCTTCCGCTGACAACCACCTGAATGATTTCGCCGTATGCCAGCATTTCTCCTTCGGCCGGGGTTTGCTCCAGCACCGTGTTAAATGGCTGATCCGATTCCCGATAACTGCTTGCCAGTACTTTGAAGCCGTACTTTTCTGCCTCCGTTTGTGCCTGGGACAGCAGCATGCCCGTCAATGCTGGAGCCCCCTGTTTTTCGGGGCCGGTGCTGACGGTAATCAATATTACATCGCCGCGCTTCATGCGGTACTGGTATTCGCGGGACTGCATGATGACGATTCCCGCCGGTGTTTTGCTGTCGCTTTGACGGGTGACCTCTACGCGAAGGCCGCGATCCTCGCCCATCTTTTTGGCGTTTTCCTCGGTTTCGCCAATCAGATAGGGTGCTTCAACCGTGTTTACAATGCTGCGCACAATCTCCACCGTGCCCACCGAGAGGACAGCCAGCGCAACCAAAGTCAGCCCCAATATCAGCAGTTTTTCCCGGAAGCGCTGCTTTTTCCGCTGTCTTGCCGCAGCGGCAGTCCGTCCCGTATCCGAGCCGGGCAGGTGCTGAGCGGCCGTTTTCTGGGATACCGCGCCCACTGCCGCATCGGGATGTTCCAATGCCGCATGAATGGCGCGGGCCATGTCTGCCGCATCTCGATAACGGCTGCGCGGATCCTTGCTCATGGCGGTAAGCACCACCTGTTCCATGGCAGGCGATATGCCGTCCACCAGCTGAGAAGGCGGCTTCGGCTGGGAAGAAATGTGCTGCATTGCCACGCTGACGGGCGTATCGCCGTCAAAGGGCACCTGTCCGGTCAGCATTTCATAAAGGACGACCCCAACGCTGTACAAATCACTGGCATAGGTGACATTCTCACCGCGTGCCTGCTCGGGCGAAAAGTAGTGCACCGAGCCCATCACGCTGTCCCCCTTGGACAGCGTACTGCTGCCGGCAATGCGCGCGATGCCGAAATCGGCAACCTTGATCATGCCTTCGGCGTTTACCAGAATGTTTTGCGGCTTTATGTCGCGGTGAATAATACCGTTATTGTGCGCATGCTGCAAGGCCGAAAGGATGCGTATGGTGATCTGCGCCGCCACTTGCTCGGGCAAATGGCCTTTTTCGGTGATCACTTCTTTCAGTGTCCGACCCCGCATATAATCCATGACCAGATACCGATAGTTTTCTTCCTGACCGACATCCAGCAAATTTACAATGTTGTGGTGGCTCATCTTGCTGGCGGCAAGCGCCTCGCGCTGAAAACGCTCCAGAAATTCCTTATCGTTGTTGAATTCCGGACGCAGTATTTTAACCGCCACATCATGACCCGTGCGCAAATCCGTCGCACGGAAGACAAGTGCCATGCCGCCCTTGCCGATAAACTCCTCCAGCCGATAGCGCTGGGCAAACACGCGTCCGATCATGCCTCCACCTCCAGCAGCAGGACGCTCACGTTGTCCGTTCCGCCATGCGCAAGGGCAAGGCGGATCAGTTCTTCCGCAGCCTCCTGCGGCGGATATTCGGCAAGCACCGCCGCGATTTCTTCATCCTTAGCCATGTCGGTAAGCCCGTCGGAGCACAGCAGCCAGCAATCCCCCGGGGTTTTCAGAATGCGGGTAACGACTGGATTCAGCCGTGTTTCCGTTCCCACTGCCTGCATGATCACATTGCGGTACGGATGATTTCGTGCCTGTTCCTTTGTAATCGCGCCTGCACGCACCATTTCGGCCACCATGGACTGATCCTCGGTAATCTGATGCAGTTTTCCGTCCCGAAACAGGTAGGCACGGCTGTCGCCGATCTGCCCGACAAAAACATACTCCCGATCCTCCCACAAGGCCGTCATGGTCGTGCCCATGCCCGAAAGCGCTTTGTCCTCTTTCTGGCGGCCAAAAACAGTGCTGTTGGCAGTTTGATATCCTCGGATCAGCGCATCGGAAGAAGGCTGCACGTTGCACAGCGTTTCGCAAAGGGTGTGTGCCGCAAGCGCGCTTGCGACCTCCCCGGCCTGATGTCCGCCCATACCGTCGGCAAGCACATAAAGCGGATCGGATACACAGACGGTATCCTCATTCTGCTCACGCACAAGGCCGCGATGGGTTTTCATATACGCTTTCACGGACTGTCACCTCCCAAGAAGCACTCATTCCTGCCGTTCTGCCTGATCAGCCAGATAATGTCTGCGCAGCTGACCGCATGCGCCATCAATATCATCGCCCATTTCGCGGCGGCGCGTAACCGAAATGTGCCGTTTTTCAAGTTCCTGCATAAAGCGCTCAATGGCCGCTTCATCTGCCCCGCGAAGCGCCTTTTCCTCCACGGAATTCAGGGGAATCACGTTCACATGGCACTGCATGCCGCGCAGGCGCTGCGCAAGCTCCGCCGCATGTTCCGGGCGGGAGTTCAATTGATCCACCAATGCGTATTCAAAAATCACGCGGCGTCCGGTTTGCTCAATATAATAACGGCAGGCGTCCAGCACGTCATCCATGGCAAAAACGTTGGCAACGGGCATCAGCTTTTTACGGATCGCATCGTTGGGCGCATGCAAAGACAGGGAAAGCGTAACCGGAAGCCCCTCCTGGGCAAAGCGCCGCATCTGCGGCACAAGCCCGCAGGTGCTAAGCGAAATATGCCTAAGGCCGATGTTCAGCCCATCCGGATGGCTGACCAAACGCAGGAAACGCGTTACGTTGTCGTAGTTATCCAGCGGCTCCCCGCTTCCCATCAAGACGATGTTGGAGATGTGATCGTCCTCAATCAGGCAATTGGCGCAGTGCACCTGCCCCAGCATCTCCGCGGCACTCAGGCTGCGGACACAGCCATTCAGCGTACTGGCACAAAAGGCGCATCCCATCTTGCAGCCCACCTGCGTAGAGAGGCAAAGCGTATAACCGTGATGGTAGTGCATCAGCACTCCCTCCACGCAGTTTCCGTCACGCAGCGCGTAAAGAAGCTTGCGTGTCCCGTCGAGCTTGGATATACGCTGCTCCAGCAGGGTTACCGGCTGATCCGTAAAGGACTGTGACAGCGTCTCGCGCAGAGGTTTGGACAGATTGGTCATCTCTTCAAACCCTGCGCCGCGGTGCAGCCAGGTAAATATCTGCTTGATGCGGTAGGCAGGCAGCTTCATTTCGGCCAATGCATCGCTAAGCTCCTGCGGAAACAATCCGAGCAATTCAGGTTTGTCCATGCTTTCCGTCCTTAAACGCGCTTCATGCACGCCACAAAGAAGCCCTCTACGCCGTCACGATAAGGCAGCAGCTGCAGGCCGTATTCGCCGTAATGGGCGCGCAGAGCAGCGGGAATCGCATCGGGCAGCGGAGCAATCTCAAACTCGGGATGTTCACGCAGGAAGCGGCTGATCTGCCGTTCGTTTTCGTCTTTTAGCAGGCTGCAGGTGGAGTACACCAGCGTGCCGCCCGGCCGAACATAACGGCAGCAGGTATCCAGCAGCTTTTGCTGCGTTTCGCACAGCTCCGCAAGGGATTCTTTCGTATGGCGGTATTTTACATCCGGCTTGTCGTCCATAACACCGAGTCCGCTGCAGGGAGCATCCAGCAATACCGCGTCCATGCTCTGCACAAGATCTTCGCGCAGCTGCGCGGCATCCCGTGCGGCTGTCCGAACGTTATCCAGATGCAGGCGCTGCATAGCGGCGCGGATCAGTTCCACGCGATGAGGATGCAGATCCCACGCGTACACGCGCCCCGTGCCCTCCATGCGTTCCGCAATATAGGCAGTCTTTCCGCCGGGAGCAGCGCAGCAATCCAGCACGTTCATGCCGTGCTTGGCATCTACAGCCGCAGCCGCCAGCATGCTGCCTTCCCCCTGAATGGAATATGTGCCTTTAATATAGTCACTGTCCCTTGCAATCTGCATTGCACCGAAGACATGAACGGCACCCGGCATGATGCCCTTTTGTGTTTCCCATACCTTGCGGGAGAGCATTTTTGCAAAGTCGTCTTCCCGTCCGCCGTAGGTTGCCCGGATGGTGATAAAGTGCTTTTCCGTGCGGTACGCGGCGATTTTTTCGGCTTCTTCCCTGCCGTAATCGTCTATCAGGCACTGCGCCAGCCATTCGGGCATGGAATACATCACGGATAAATAATGTGCGCCTTCATCGGGCTTGGGCCACTGAAGGTTTTCCTTTTGATCCGTCAGACGGCGAAGCACGGCGTTGACCATGCCCGCAAAGGGATCCAAACGCACCTCCCGGGTAAGCTTGACGGCCTCGTTGACCGCCGCGCTGTCCGGGACGCGATCATGCAGCAGGATCTGACAGGCAGCCGTGCGCAGGATATTGCGCACTTTCATGTTCAGTGCATCCGCATCCTGCAGAAACTGCCCCAGGGCATAATCCAGATAGTACAGGTTTTCCAGCGTCCTGTACACAATGCTGGCGCACAGGCGGCGATCCAGCTGGTTCAGGTTGACGCTGCCCAGACGATCATCCAAGGACAGGCTGGCATAGGCATCATTTTCAAGCACATCACATAGAACATTCAGCGCAACCAGGCGGGCATTGGCATTGCTTTTCGCGGGGACGCCCTGCGGGCGGGGTGTGCTGCGAAGCTCGGGCCTTGCCTGAGCCGGACGCTGTGCGGGCTTTGCAAGCCCGGATTGGGGTGTGCGGCCCGTGTTCGGCTTTCTTGTATCGGATCCGCGAAATGTCGGGCGGGCGGCTTTGCCGCCGTTGTTTGGCTTATTCTGCATGCATTTCTTCGGGCGCAATCAGCTTGCCCGCCTCCACCTGATGACCGCGCAGATAATCGCAGTCGTTCATGGGCTTGCCGCCCGGTGCCTGTATGCGCTCCAGGCGCAGTGCTCCGTCCGCCGTGCGTATCCAAAGACCGTTCTTGGCATCTGCGTGCAGAATCGTGCCGGGCTGCTCTGTGCCTTGATACGCCTCCGCCCGTGCCGTCAGCACTTTATACGGACCGGCATAAGCACCCGGCCAGGGCGTCATTCCGCGGACAAAATTGACCAGCTCCCGCGCCGTTTTTGAAAAGTCCATACGGCCCATTTCCTTTTTCAGCAGCGGATAGTAGCTTGCCAGGCTTTCATCCTGCTTTTCACGGGGACAATCGCCGCGTTCGATGGCCTGCAGCGTTTCAATCAGCAATTCCGCGCCCACCTTGGCCAGGCGTTCCACCAGTTCCCCCGCTGTTTCATCGGGCAGGATTTCAACTTCGCGTTTGAGCAGGATATCTCCCGTGTCCATGCCCTTATCGGTCATCATGGTGGTAACACCCGTGACCGTTTCTCCCTGAATCAATGCCCAATTGACCGGCGCGCTGCCGCGGTACTTGGGCAGCAGGGAGGCATGCACATTGACCGTACCGATGCGCGGGATGTCCAGCACTTCCTGCGACAGAATATGGCCGAACGCTGCCGTAACGCACAGATCGGGTGCCAGCGCCCGCAGCGGCTCCACGCCGTCCACCCGCGTTTTTAGGGGCTGCACGACGGGAATACCATGCGCAGCGGCGCACTGCTTAACGGGACAGGGGGTAATTTTCTTGCCTCTGCCCGAGGGTTTATCCGGCTGGCAGAACACCCCCACCACATCGTATCCGGCGCGGATGAGTGCCTCCAGCGACGGCACGCCGTAATCGGGCGTACCCATAAATACTACGCGAAGCGGCATTATTCCTGCTCCTCCCCGTCCTCTTCTTCGTTCACGATCTCGTGATCCTCAATATCCACGTACATTCTGCCGTCCAGATGGTCAATCTCGTGGCACAATGCGCGCGCCAGCAAGCCTTCGCCCGTCAGCTCAAATACCTTGCCATGGCGATCCTGCGCACGCACGGTAACCTTCTGCGGGCGATAGACAAATCCCTGCCGTCCGGGTACGCTCAGGCAGCCCTCGGGGCCGCCCTGTTCCCCCTCCGCTGCGATGATTTCGGGATTGACCAGTTCAATCAGGCCGTGATCATCCTGCACGTCAATCACAACCACGCGGCGCAGAATGCCCACCTGCGGGCCCGCAAGACCCACGCCGTCCGCCTCATACATGGTTTCCGCCATGTCGCGCAGCAGCAGCCACAGGCGCAGGTTGAACTTTTCAACGCGGTGCGAGGTTTTCCGCAGGGTATCATTGCCGATTTTGAGGATTTCTTTTACTGCCATGTTGATTCTCCTTTACGCCATGGAGGCGGGATTGATTTCCAGTAATACATCGCAGGGCCACGCCTGCTGAGAAAGATCCTGCATGTAATCCAGTGCTGCACGGCTGTCTGGATGCTCAAGCAACTTCAGCAGCACCTGCGCGCGATGCCTGCCGCGCAGGAATTTGAGCGGCGCTTCATCCTGCCGCATGAACAGGATGCGCCTGCGCAGAGATGGATTTTTTGCAAGAAATTCATTTAAATTGTCAAGCAGCTGACAGCTGACCGCCTGTGCGATCTCGGCATTATCCGCCGTGCACAGAAGCCTTGCCATCATGGTAAAGGGCGGATACAGATCTTTCTTTCGGCGGTCAAACTCCATCCGGTAAAACGCACGGTAATCCTGTGCCGCTGCCGCGCGGATGGCGTAATGCTCCGGCATGTAGGTTTGAATCACCACCTGACCAGGATAATCGGCACGTCCTGCACGCCCCGCTACCTGGGTAAGCAGCTGGAACGTCCTTTCCGGCGCGCGGTAATCGGGCATGTTCAGGGATGTATCGGCCAATATCGCCCCAACCAGCGTCACCTCTGGGAAATCGAGTCCCTTGGCAATCATCTGTGTGCCGATCAGCACCTGCGCCTCACGGGCACGAAAACGGCTGAGCAGCTGCGCGTGGGCATCCTTGGTGGCGGTGGTATCCATATCCATGCGGATGACGCCGATGTTCGGATAGCGCTTTTTCACTTCCGTTTCCACCCGCTGCGTGCCGATGCCGCAGGCACGGATGTAAATGCTCCCGCAGGAGGGGCATTTGTCGGGCATGGGAATGGAGGCACCGCACCAATGACAGTGCAGGCGGTGATCCGTCTCGTGGTAGGTCATGGTTACATCGCACTGCGAGCAGCGGATGGCCTCACCGCAGGATCGGCAGTTTACAAACTGCGCATACCCGCGGCGGTTGATAAAAAGCATCATCTGCCTGCCGGAGGCGATGCAGTCATCCATGCGCTGCATCAGCGCCGTTGAAAAAATGCCCTTGTTGCCCAGCCGCAGCTCCTGCCGCATGTCCGCCACCGTTACCTCGGGCAGCGGACGGTTGTGCACGCGATGCGGCATTTCCAGCAGCGTATAGTCGCCGCGCTCCATGCGCGCAAAGCTCAAAACGGATGGGGTTGCGCTGGCCAGCACCAGGGCCGCACCTTCCCGCTTTGCACGGGATGCGGCAATTTCGCGCGCATCGTACTGCGGATAATGCTCGCTCTGGTAGCTTTGCTCATGCTCCTCATCCACCACGATCAGCCCCAGGTGATCCACAGGCGCAAACACAGCGGAGCGCGCGCCGATCACCACGCGGGCGTACCCCATGCGGATACGGCGCCATTCGTCAAAGCGCTCCCCTGCCGACAAGCGTGAGTGCAGCACTGCCGCCACATCGCCAAAGCGTGCCCGAAACCAGGTAACCATCTGCGGGGTCAGCACGATTTCCGGCACCAGCACGATGGCACCGCGCCCGCGCTGCAAGCAGCGGCGGACGGCGCGAATAAAGACCTCGGATTTCCCGCTTCCGGTAACGCCATGCAGCAAAAAAGCGCCCATTCCGCGGTCGATGGCAGGCAAAAGCTCGGACAGAGCCTCCTGCTGCTCATCTGTCAGCACGGGATCAGGCGTCGGTGTCAGCGTGTCCGGATAGGGAGAACGCAGTATTTCCTGTTCAATGAGCTCCGCGTATCCGCGCCGGCACAGATCATTCAGTCCTGTCCGCGCATCCTTTACCAGCTGATTCAGCTCCGACACCGCATACGGTTTTCCATCGGAGAGCATTTCCAGCAGCAAACGCCGTTTTTTTGCGTTTTTGCACCCTGTGATGGCCGTCTGCAATTCGCTGCCCGATATCAGCAGCCGGGCAGCCGTCTCGGTCTTGATCTTCACCCGACCGCCGCGCATCTGTGCGGGCAGCATCAGGTGCAGAGCCTCGGCCAAGGGGCAGTGCGTGCTTTTCGCAATTTCCTGCGCCAGATCAATCAGCTGCGGCAGCAAGGCAGGATAGTCTTCCAAGGGTTTGATGATATCCCGTATGCGGCTTTCCTCCAGCTGTGCGCTGTGTGACAGCCCCAGCACATACCCTTCCGTGCTGCGCGGGCCGAAGGGCACGCTGACACGCATGCCGCGCAGAATGTTCATGTCCTGCGGCGCGCGGTAGGTAAACACCCGGTCCACGCTTTCGCTGGCGATATCTACGATAACCTGTGCGTACATGCTTATCCCCGCAGTGCCGCAACGCGGCTGAGTATCTCATCCGCCAGCGCCTTTTTTGTCATGATGGGCAGGTTCTCGATTTTGTCGCGGGTGATGATCGCGGCAATGTTGGTATCCACGTCAAAGCCCGCGCCGGGCAACGTTACATCATTGGCCACGATCATATCCAGATGCTTGCTGTCCAGCTTTTTGCGTGCATTTTCAATGGCATCCTCGGTCTCGGCGGCAAAGCCGACCAGGATCTGCCCGTCCTTTTTGATCTCCCCCACCCGCTTTGCCACATCGGGTGTGGATACAAGGGAGATGTTCAATGTGCCGTCCCCCTGCTTTTTCAGCTTTTGCGATGCAGCCTGCTGCGGGCGGTAGTCCGCCGGAGCGGCAGCCTGGATGATCACATCCTGCCGGGGAGCCAGCAGCAGCATCTGCTCCAGCAGATCCTCCGTTGTGCGCACCGATACCGTTTTGACATTGGCAGGCGGCGTCAGGCTCACGGGTCCCGTTACCAGCGTTACCTCGGCCCCGCGGCGGCAGGCAGCCTCGGCCAGCGCATAGCCCATCTTGCCGCTGGAGCGGTTGGTGATAAAGCGCACGGGGTCAATGTTTTCGCAGGTGGGACCGGCGGTTACAAGCACATGCACGCCCTGCAGATCCTTGTCCTTCGTCAGCATCTCCACGCAGCGCTGCACAATCTGTTCCGGCTCGCTCATGCGTCCCGCGCCCACATCACCGCATGCCAGGTATCCGCCCTCCGGGCCGATAAACTGCATGCCGCGTACCTGCAGGATCTTTGCGTTTTCCTGCGTGGCAGGGTTCTGCCACATGCCCGTGTTCATGGCCGGGGCAATCAGAATGGGCGCGCGGGTGGCAAGGCAGGTGGTGGACAGCATATCATCGGCAATGCCGTGCGCCAGCTTTGCCATGATGTTGGCGGTAGCGGGCGCAATGACAAACAGATCCGCGCGCTTGGCAAGGGAGACATGCTCCACCTCCCAGCGCTCCGGCCTTGCAAAGGTATCCGTCACGCAGGGCTGATTGGACAGGGTTTCAAAGGTCAGGGGCGCAACAAACTCGGTGGCGTTTTTCGTCATGATCACGCACACCGCAGCGCCCATCTTTTTAAGGCGCGAAACAGCCTCGCAGCTCTTGTAGGCTGCGATGCCGCCCGTTACACCGTATACAATTGTCTTCCCGTCCAGTACGCCCATTTTTACTGCTCCTCGTCTTCCAGGTTGCGGCGATAGGTCAGCAGTCCGCGGTTGATCTCCTCAATGGCGATGCCGACGGGCTTCATATCCTTGGGATCGATCAAGGGCTGTGCGCCCGCAACCAGCTGGCGCGCACGCTTGGACGTTTCCACCACCAGGGTATAGCGGCAGTCTACCTTTTTGCTCAGTTCCACGATGCCGGGCTTGTTTACAGACATTTTGTTTTCCTCCGTTTATATTATATTGGTTTTGTTGGCTTATTCTTCCCCGATTTCGGGGAAATAGCGCACGGAGCGCTGTTTTTCGGCCGCCACGATGTTCTTCAGGGCTTCGTAGGCGGTTTCGATGTCGTCATTGATCAGCAGATACTGGTACTTTTCCTTCTGTGCCACCTCGCCCCTTGCGTTGCGCAGGCGGCGTTCTATCTCCTCCTGCTGCTCGGTATGCCTGCCTTCCAGTCGGCGGCGAAGCTCGGCAAAGGAAGGGGGCAGGATGAACACCGATACGCAGCCGGGCATGCTGGCCATTACCTGCAGCGCGCCCTGCGGGTCGATATCCAGCATCACGTTTTTCCCCTTTGCCAGCGCATCCAGCACAGGCTGACGCGGGGTGCCGTAGTGATGGCCGTGCACCGAAGCATACTCCAGAAAGCCGTCGGCTGCCACCATCTGCTGAAACTTGTCCTCATCCACAAAGTAGTAATCATTGCCGTCTATTTCGCCCGGGCGGGGGGAACGGGTTGCGTAGCTTACCGAAAATGTCATGCTGGGGTCTTCGTTCAGCAGCCTTGTATACAGCGTGCCCTTGCCCGCGCCGGAGGGGCCGGAGATCACCAGCAGCATGCCCTTGCGTACCTCGCGCATATAAACGCTCCTTTACAGCGGTGGATTACTCCACGTTTTGAATCTGCTCCCGCAGCTTTTCGATTTCGGATTTCGCATCCACCACCAGGCGGGCAATTTCGGCATCCAGCGCCTTGGAGCCGATGGTGTTTACCTCGCGGTTCATTTCCTGCACCAGGAAGTTCAGCTTGCTGCCGCATTCCGCCTCGCCGTCCATGAGCAGATAGGCCTGGCGGATATGGCTGTCCAGGCGGCTCAGCTCCTCATCAATGGCGGCACGGTCGGCAAAGATGGCCACCTCCTGCACAATGCGGGAAGGATCAATCTCCGTTACGCCAAGCTCATTCATCCTTTGCATCAGGCGCTGTCGATAGTCCTCCGAAACGCCGGGCGCACGGGCAAGGATCTGCTGCCGCAGTTGCTCCAGCAGCTGCAAATGCACCGTCAAATCTGCCTTCAGCGCCTCGCCCTCGCGGCTGCGCATGCGGATCATATCCTCCAGCGCCAGCGCCGCGGCATCCCGCAGCAGAGCGCCCACCGCCTCGCAGTCCTCCTCGTTTTCGGTCACGGTCAGCACATCGGGCAGCTGCGCATAGCGATCCAGCGGCACATCGCAGGGGACGCCCACCGCCTCGCTCAATTCCCGCATGGCATCGCGGTACGCCCTTGCCAGCGCGGTATCCACTGATACCTTTTTTGCGTCCGCGCGGGCGTTGCGATAGGTAACAAATACATCCACATGCCCGCGCTTCATTGCCGCGCCCAGCTGACGGCGGATATCCTCCTCCGCAAAGCTGAGCACCCTGGGCATCCGAAGGGAAATATCCAGAAAGCGGTGGTTGACGGATTTCAGCTCCACCGTCATTTCCCGTCCGTCCCGCACTACCTGTTCTCGGCCGTAGCCGGTCATACTCTGCATGGCTTCACCCTCCCTGCAACCATTGATTATAGCATAAAAAAAAGCGGCTGAAAACCCCGAAACGGCCGAAAACGCAAAAAGACGGGCGGCACCCGCGTGGAGTGCCGCCCCATGAGGCCGGTTATTTGGAGTTAATGTAGCCGTCCGTTAGATAAACGGGCAATGTATAGGTGGCAGGGAATTTATCGACACCGAATTTCCTCTTCAGCTTCTCTATCTTTTTCGTCTCGTAATCACTGTTTTTATATTCATTAAAGCTAATTTTGTATTCTTCAGCTTTTTCGCTGGCTAATGTCAGTCCGCAGCTTGTACAATATGCATATGTCACATATACATTATATTCGTAATGCTGGTCGATCCACCATTTTTTTACTGTTTCTCCCCGGTTGATTGACTCTACATCGATTTCGGGGTGGATGGTTACCTTTTCCGTTTTCCCGCACTTCCGGCATACGGCTGTATAGTTGCACAGCTGTTTGGTAACCTCCCAGTCGTGGTCCGTTGTTGTCTGCTTGCCGCAGTTGCTGCACACAAGCGTCTGTTTGCAGCCGTTGGACTCGACAGTCACCCAGCGATGGTTGTTGGGGTCATCCGCGCAGGACATTTCACTTGTGTCCAGCTTGCCTTTTGCGCTGTTGTAGTATTTCTTGTTTGCGTTGATGGTTTTTCCGCAGCGCTGGCAAACGGCCGTGTAATAATCGCCGCTCTCGCCGGTAATTTTCCAGTTGTGACCGACAGCCTTGACTTGTGAATGGCAATCCGGACACTGCATCGCGTTGGTACACCAATATTTTCTTACATCATCGCCGTCATTTACGTATGCTGTTGTTTTCTCTTTCAGCCGGGGATGCGTACACTTGCCCGCCACCTGATTGAGCGAGGTTTCCTCCATCGTGGCATCGCAGTAGCGGCATTTCAAAATGTATGTAGACACCACATAGTCAGTGATGACAAAACCGTTTGCATCAGTGATCGATGTTACGTTCATATCATACTGCTTGCCGTCTACAACCTTATTCCATGCGTACCAGCAGTGCTCCGACGGGGTATCCTCCTGCTTTCCGCAGAGCTTGCATGTTCTGGATGCCTGGCAAGTGTTCTCTTCGGCATACTCCCACTGATGCGGGCAGATGGAGCGCTCGTATTTCGCGACATCCTCCTCGTCGTCGTATGCGATGATAACAATCCTGCACTCTTCTTCCGGCACGATTGCGACCGTCGGTTCGGGGGTAGCGGACGGCTCCTCTCTTGTAATGTTCGCCTTGCTGAATGTGATGTTAACCACGTATATGGGCGCGGGCGTGGGAGTGGGGGTCGTAATGTTCGCCTTGGAGAATTTAATCTCAACATGGTATGTGGGCGCGGGGGTGGCAAGCGCGGCCGCAACCTCCGCCTTCATCGCCTCAGCGGAGCCGAAATCGATCATCAGCACGCCGCCCGAACGTTTGAATATGATGCGGTCCAGGTTTTTCTCGGAAATGCTGTCCAGCTCGGTATAGCCCAGCGATACGCCCGGCGTGCTCAGCTCGAATACAGCGCCGGAGGATGTGGTGATGGTCAGCACGGAATCCTTCATACTGACGCCCGTGATTTTGAGTTCCTTATCATTCTCGGTCAGCGTCATGGTCATATCGTCCCCGATAAAGCCGGAAACCATGCCCAGCTGGCTGGCAGGATCCGCCGCGGTCAGGCGCATCCAGGAATTTTCGGGGTCGCGCTCGGCTGCCAGCGAGATGCTGTTCAGCGTGGCTTCCTCGCGGCGCAGGGAGTAGCCGCCGCCCACTTCCTTGATGGCGCTGGTAAGCGTCAGGTCGGTCAGCTCATCCTTTTCGTTGGCACTGCCGTATGCGCTGGGGATCGGCGTAGCCTCGGCCTCGGCCTTGGCCTCCTCATCCACCTCGACCTTGCCGCAGCGGGTACAGGTGTAGGTATAGCCGTCGGTGGTCGTCCAATCATGGCCCAGGGCACCCAGGGCGGTCATGTAGCCCTCACCGCAGCGGGCGCACTTGTGGGTATCGCTGCCGCGCTCCTCGCAGGTGGGTTCCACGTGCTTGAATTCCTGCACATGATAATCATGGCCGAGGGGATCGCTGACATATTCACCCGTTGTTGTATCGCCGCATTCGCTGCACTCGTCATAGCACCGCTCGCCCTCGGTGCAGGTGGCGGGAGCAGTCTTCACCTCATAATTGTGGTCAGCCAGCGGCAAGGGATCATTATAGGTAGCCGGGCAGCGGTTGCAGGTATAGGTGATATAGCCTGCCACCGCGCAGGTGGAGGGAACCACGTTCGTTTGCCGATAGTCATGGCCGAGGGCCTCTCCGGTTGTGCCGTTCTCCTGCAGCTGCAGGCACTTGGTGCATTGCACGTATTCCGTCTCCGGTTGAGTACAAGTAGCTTTCTGAAAGAAGAGAGGGCCGCTCTGATTATGCCCTTCGGCTTGAAGGATGTCGGTATAGCTGTCAAGGCACTTGGAACAGGCATAGGTAACATAGCCGTTTTCCGTGCAGGTAGGATTCTTGCGTTCGGTTTCCCGATAGTTGTGATCCAGCGGATCTAAGTAGCCTTCCTCCCAGAATACCTCTCCGCACTCGGTGCAGGTATAGATGCGCATGCCCTTTTTCTGGCAGGTAGGATCGGTGGTGGTGATGGTGTAGGTGCCGATATCCTGTGTCACGTCGTGGACGCCGCCTTTGGGGCAATCCTCAGCGTGAACAATGGGCAGGCAGGATGCCAGCAGGCACAGGGTCAGCAGCATGGCCAGCGTTTTTTTCATTTCTTTCTCCTTTCGCTGTAAAAAACTGTATTTGAAACTGAAATAAGCAAAACCGCCGGGCGCAGGCTAAAAGCCCGCACGCGGCGGCACAACCGGCTTGACGGTATGGTAAAAGGGCAGGCCCTTCTCCTGAAGGATCGAATGCCGAAAATCAAGAATTGTTTTCATCTTTGTCTTGCCTCATTGTTCACGTTTAACTGCACTTGGTTACATCTCGTTCATGTACGCGTATTGAGCATAACAGATATTCGCTAAAAAAGCAAGTGCAAATTTTGATTTTTACAATTCGGCAGGAAAAATTTTTTTCGGCTTAAAAATCCAGCGTGTCGATTGTGGGCAGCAGCTCCCCGATGTGCTTTTTGCAGGATGCAATCACGGCCCGGCCGCTTTCGGTATCGGCCTCCCGGCGGATGGTGCGGCGCATCAGGCGGGCATAGCCGATCAGCATGGCCTTGCGCTCAACGGCGCGCACGCTATTCTCATCGGCATCGCCCAGATAACGGCGCAGGCTGCGGCGCCAGAATTCGCAGGTGAGGGAATAATCCAGCCCCATGAACTTTTTTGTCACCTCATGATCCAGCTCGCCAAAGCCCACAAAGCCCAGATACATGCTGGCCAGTTCAAAAATCGGGTGGCCGACACATACGGTATCCATATCAATCAGCAGGGCCTCGCCATCCTGCATCATCAGGTTGTTGGTGTGATAATCCCCGTGCAGCATGGTATCCCGATCGGGTACAGCGGCAATCAGGGCGCACAGGCGTTCTGCCTGTTCCTCAGGCAAATAATCCCGCAGGAAATTGCCCCAGCCGACGGCGACATCCTTCATCCGCGGCATTTCGCCCGGCTTTACGTGCGTGCTGTGGATGGTTTTCAGCAGGTCAACATACTGGGACACATAGTCATCCATATGGTCGGGATCGGCAATAAGAAGCTTGGAAAAGGACTTGGCGTTGAGCAGCTCAAACACCGAGCCGTAGCTGTCCCCCACCCGAACCACGTCAAAGGGAATGGCCGTGGGGATGCCCAGCACCAGCGCCTTGCGCGCCAGCTCACGCTCCCGGCGAATGTCGGGCAGGCTGTCGGGGTTATAGTAGACCTTGATGATGGTATCCCGATCCAAGCGGTAAACCTTGCCGTTGGCGCCGCGGCCGATTACCTCGCAGCCCTCCACGCTCAGGCGGCGAAAGGCCTTTTGCACCGGCATCATCTCGGCAAAGCCCGTCATATCCAGCACCTCATAAACCGAGGAGCTTACGTTGATCAGGCTCAGGTTATCCTCCTGCTTGCGGAGGCGCAGGATCACGCGCAGCCCGGCACTGGAAATGTATTCCAGGTTCTCCATATCCAGAACCAGCGCCTTGTGCGGGTACTGCTGCCGAAGCTCGGCGGCCTCTTTTTCCATTTCAGGTGCGTTGGTGGAATCAATATGCCCGCTAAGAGCAATTGTCAGCACTTCATTTTCGCTTCTTGCATTCAGCATGGTTCTGTCCTCTCCCTTTGCTAATTCATTGGATGCGCTTGGTGATTTTCAGGATGTTTTTCCCGTTTTCACGGGTATACTGCAGATCATCCATCGTTTTCTTTACCAGATAGATGCCCAGACCGCCGACCTCGCGCTCCTCGGCATCCAGCGTCAAATCGGGATCGTCCGCCGCCAAGGGGTTAAAGGGCATGCCTTCATCCGTAAACTCAATTACAGCGGCGCCGTTTTGCACATCGGCCGCCACGGTCACGCTTCCTTTCCCCGGCGCATAGGCGTAGCTGGCAATATTGCAGAAAATTTCGTCAATGGCCACGTCAATCTGCGTGCGGGCGCGAGGCGTGCAGCCATGCGCCTCCAGCAAATCATCCACAAACGCCGTCACGCGTTCAAGGTTGTCAACAGCTGCTTCAAGTGTCATCTTTTTCATGCCGCCACCTTTATATTTCAGTGCAAGCAGGGTAATATCATCAAATTGCGGCGCATCATCCACAAAAATATCCACATCGGCGCGAATACGCTCACATAATTCTTCAATGGGCAGGATTTTGTACGTGTTGAGCACACGGTTCAGCCGCTCTTCGCCGTAGAGCTTGCCCTTGCTGTTGGTGGCCTCGGTTACGCCGTCAGTGTACAAAACAATCGTATCACCCGGAGAAAGCTGCAGTTCGCCCGCGCGGTAACGAACCCCCTCCATGCCGGCAAGCACCAGATTGGGGCGGGTTTTGAAATACGTATAATCGCTGTCCCCGCAGCACACAAGGGGGGGATTATGCCCGGCATTGACAAAGCGCACAAGGCCTGTTTTCAAATTCAGGATACCCATCCAGGCAGTTACGAACATGCCTGCCTCGTTGCCGGCGCACAGCCGCTCATTGGTGCGGTTCATCACCTCGTCGATGGGAAGCCCGCTTTCTGCCAGATCCTTGATGGTTGTCTTTGCCGTCATCATGAACATGGCAGCTGGAATGCCCTTGCCGGATACATCGGCAATCATAAAGGCCAGCTGATCTTCGCCCGCAAAATAGAAATCGTAAAAATCCCCGCCGACCTCCTTGGCCGAATTCATGGACGCAAACAGTTCAAACTCCTGCCTGTCGGGATAGGGCGGAAAGACAGATGGAAGGGCGGAATGCTGAATCTGCCTGGCGATTTCAAGCTCCTGGTCGATGCGCTCCTCGGCCTCTTTGATATAGTGCTTCAGGGAGGATACCGTGGCGTTTACATCGTCCGAAAGCTCGGAAAATTCCCGAAAGTCCCGTACATCAATCACCGTATTCAGGTTTCCGTTTGTAATGGCGTTGAGTCCTTCATTCACCTTTTGCAGGTTGCGGACAATCTTTTTTTTCAGCATTTGATAAATCAGAATAAAAAGCGCCGTATAAATCAGGATTTCGATAAAGGCAACCAGATAGATCGTCACCTTGCGGTACAGCTCCGCATCGTTGGTTGTGATACGATACACAACCTGCTGCGTAAAAGCACTGGTTGTCAAAAAAGCGACAATAACGCATACCAGCAGCCAAAAGCCAAAGACATGGCTGATTTTCTTGGATTTAAATTCAAGCCGGTCCGGCGTAATGGGAAGACTGCAAATCAAGGAAGACAATCCAACGGAAATGCCGCTGCATATGCACATGGGCAGTGCGCTGGCCTGGACAAAGGAAAAGGCATGGGAAACTTTTGCAAGGTTTGTTGCCAGAAGCAGCAGCATATGCAGCACTTCCATGGTTGAACCGATGCCGATGCAGGAAAGCACCCCGGGATTGCGGTTTTCAAACATCTGCCGCCGCATCATATCGCTGAAAATTCCCGCAAGAAAAGTGGACAGTGCGCAGGCCATGCGGGTAATTTCGTTTGCCTGATGCATGCACAGCCAGCGATGCAGGCCGCCGATGAAGCCGGAAACAAGGCCGGCGGGGCAGCCGAAGAAAAGCCCTGCGCACAACGGGGCGGCATCCCGCACGTTCATCACCGCGCCGCCGCCGGCAGGAACTCCGAACTCCGTGGCCAGAATTGCCAGCATGCCGAATGCCACGCCCACCAGCATATTTCTTTTGCCGATGTTCTGCCTGAACCGCGCGACTTTTTTTGTCAGCAGCATCAGCAATCCGGAGACAAGCACCGGAAGCATCGTGGCAATTCCCATCTGAAGTATTTTCATCTGATTTTCCCCAATCATCGGCAGATAGGCACTATTCGATCACAAGAAAATCCGAAAATCCGGTAATATCAAGCACTTCCCGCACATTCTCCCGAACATGCTTAAGTTTTAGTCCACCCTTGTGCACAAGGGCCTTGTATGCCTTCAGAATAACGCGAAGCCCTGCCGAGGAAACATATTCCGTATCGGCAAGGTCCAGCGTCAGGGATTCTATCTGCGGCAGTGCCCGGTCAATTGCCTCCTCCAGCTGAGGGGCCGTGGATGTATCCAGCCGTCCCGATAGGATGATCACGGCATTTTCCGAAATGTGCTGTTCAATGTTTAAGCTCATAGCTTCTTCTCCCGCTTTGCGCATGCGATGGCAGCAAAAAGCAGCTGCCCTACTTGGCTATTATATCAGCAATTCAGCTGTCCGTCCATAAAAGATTTTGTCTGGCGGACGCCGCTTCTGTTGAATAATTCTTTTTTCTGTCTTTACCTAAAATGCCGTACGCACAGCGCACGGCACAAGTATATGCAATTTTGTTCTTGATGGCGCAGTCTGCATTCAGCCTTCCAGCAGCTGCACACCGATGCCCAGCAGCCCCGGGCCGGTGTGGACACCCAGGGCAGGGCTAACCTCACATTCCAAAAACAGCTGGGCATTTGGCAGCAGCTTTTTCAGCTCGGCTGCCAGCTTGGCGGCTTCCTCCTTTGCGCTGCCGTTTGCCACTGCAATACAGTATTTTGCGTTTCCCTGTGCCTGTTTCAATGCCAGCGCAACCGTCTCTGCGACGGCCTTAACCCGTCCGCGTGCCTTGCTGACAACATAGTATGCGCCGTCCGCATCGCAGGAAATGATGGGTTTCAGGTTCAGCACCGAGCCCAGCATGGAGGCCACCCGGCCGATTCTTCCGCCCTTGCGCAGATATTCCAGCGTTGCCAGGCAAAAGTATACGTGGGTATGTTCAATGCTGTAGTGGATTTTTCGGCAGATTTCGTCCATATCCAAGCCCTGTTCAATCAGCCGTCCCGCGTAAATTGCCTGAAAACCCGCTCCGATGCCGATATTCAGGGTATCCATCACGCGGCAGTCAAGGTTCGGGAACTGCTCCGCGGCCAACCGCATGGCATTGCCCGTCCCCGAAAGTGCGCCGGAGATGGACACGGCAATCACATGTTCATACCCCGCCTGCTCAATGCTGCGCAGGGCATCGCACACGGTATCAATGCTGGGCAGGGAGGTATGCGGCACTTCCGTCTCCAGGCGGTCATACACCTGCTGCGGGGTAATATCCACCTTGTCGGTAAATTCCCCATCGTGATAGATCACGCGCATGGGGACTACATACATCTGATACTGCGCAATTAGTTCCTGCGGGACATCGGTGCAGGAGTCCGTCAAAATGGCGATCTTCTGCGGATTCATGTTTTCACCTCCGGTTTTGGCCGCTGCGGCGCGGTGTAATCCTGCGTAAAGGGTGTTACGGCATCCGCGCCGACTGCGCGGTAGCCCAGCACCGTATCCAAATCAACCGCCGACAGTGCGGCAAAAATGTTGTTTTTGACTTTCGGGTTATCCTCGGAGAGTCTGTCGATCAAATTACGGATATACTTGCGCTTGCCGCCATCCTCGCTGGCGGTAACACGGCAGGCAC
>CAVFPH010000019.1:0-3746 GCA_963624325.1 bacterium | reverse complement strand
GCAGGCACAGCGCAGACATTCCAGTCCCTGTTCATGCTGCCAAGCAATGATATGCTCCTCCCGAACCAGAAAGAGCGGACGGATCAGTTCCATCCCATCCCAGTTATCGCTTTTCACCTTGGGCATCATGGTTTTAAACTGCCCGCCGTACAGCAGGCTCATCAGTGCCGTAGCCACCACGTCATCGTAGTGATGCCCCAGGGCAATCTTGTTGCACCCGCGTTTTTGCGCTTCCTTATACAGATAGCCGCGGCGCATCGCAGCGCACACATGGCAAGGTGATGCCGGCACCTCATTGACAACGGAAAAGATATCGCTTTCAAAGATATCAATCGGGAAATCCAGTTTCCGTGCATTCTCCTCCAGCTTGGCGCGGTTTTCGGGGGTATAGCCCGGATCCATGGTCAGGTAGCAAAGGTCAAACGGCACATCGCTGTGCCGCTGCAGCGCACGCATGCAGGCTGCCAGCAAAAGCGAATCCTTCCCGCCGGACATGCACACCGCAACGCGGTCCCCTGCCGATATCAGCTGATACGTTTTGACGGCGGAAATAAAGTTGCGCCAGATCGGCTTCCGATAGGTGGTGATAATGCTGTGCTCGGCAGCAGTATGGCGCGCTTCACTCATTCGAAATGCCCTCCGTTGTCTTTACACCAATATTATACCATATCGACGACGGAAAAGAAATACGGTTATGCGCACGATTGAAACATCATCGATATTGCAAAAGCGGGCATCCGATCTTATGCCGAATGTCCGCTGCATTTCAAAGCAGCATTGCTGCCTTACGGTTGTGTTATGCTGCTTTGCGTCATGGTAAAGATCTGCGTGCCATCCTCGGTGGTAACAAACGCAGTGTTGTACAGGGCAAGCTGTGTTCCTGCCTTCTCCCGTGCTCCCTTGGTAGTCAGCACCGCCACGCCGCCGTCCTTGAGCAGCAACTGGCTGACGGGTTTGGCAGCGGGGTTGCGTGAGATGCCGTGATGCGGATATTTGACGATATCCGACCGCAGCGTTTCCGCGCCGTAATAGGCGATCATCTTGTCCATCGGCTCGTCCTCGCGGTCGTTCTTCTTTTTCATGATATCGCCGGTGAACAACACGCTTTTGTCACCCAGCTCCACGCGCAGCCACATGCTGTTGGCGTTGACCACCGCCACGGGCAGATCATCACGGATTTCCTTATCGGCCTTGCCGGGATAGTATACATCCTTGATGTAGGTCAGCTCGTCACCCACGCCGTAATCCTGCACGGGGGCATACAGCGTTGCCTGACCGCAGGAGAGCGGGAAGGACAGCGTCTGCGCGTAATCCAGCGTATAGATCGGCGTATCCGGCGAATAATTTCGCATGGCGGATAAGACCTTCACACGGTGTACCGCATCGCCGTTGTCGTTGTCGTCATAGGTGTTATCCGTAACCAGCGCGGTGGCCGGGGACATATACAGCGCATCAATGGTGAAAAACTTGCAGGGAATGATCTCATTGTACAAAGAAGCCACATGATCCTTGTGGCAATGGGTTGCGACAATGGTCAGATGAAGCTGATAATCCTTGTTCTTGGCCTCGTCAGCCAAGCCAAGCTCGCCAAGCAGCTCCTTTCGCAGATTCAAAAGTTCCATATAGCAGCGGGCGTTGGCAAGGCCGCCATCCACCACAACCACTTCCAGCCGTTCCGCGCCGTAGCACAAAAGCAGCGTCGCATCGGTCTTGGCATTGTTGGAGCTGTCCAGGAAGCGGATTTCAATGCGTTCCGAGTCGCTCTTAATCCGGTCATTCAGGCTGACGGGCGCATCCTCTGCATTGGCCAAAAGAGGCAGCAGCAGCAACAGCAGCAGGGAAAGAATAAAGCGCTTCATCGTAGGATTACCTCCCGTTTCATCATTCTCAGCTTAGAAATCGGCACTGCCCGTAGTGCGCGGGAAGGGAAGCACATCGCGGATATTGCTTACGCCCGTCAGGTACATGATCAGGCGCTCGAAGCCCAAACCGAAGCCCGCGTGCGGGGTGGAGCCGTACTTGCGCAGCTCCAGGTACCACCAGTAGCTCTCGCGGTCGAGACCCAGCTCGTCCATGCGTGCTTCCAGCACATCCAGACGATCCTCACGCTGGCTGCCGCCGATCAGTTCACCGATGCCGGGCACCAGCACATCCACAGCCGCAACGGTTTTGCCGTCGTCATTCTGCTTCATGTAGAAGGCCTTGATTTCCTTGGGATAATTGTATACGCACACCGGACGGCCAAAGTGCTTTTCGGCCAGATAGCGTTCATGCTCAGTTTGCATATCCATGCCCCAATAGGCACCGTATTCAAATTTTTCGCCGCTGTTTTTCAGGATCTCGATGGCCTCGGTATATGTGACGCGGGCAAAATCGCTGTCCCGCACGTGCGTCAGGCGGTCGATAAGTCCCTTGTCCACAAAACTGTTGAGGAATTCCAGTTCCTCAGGGCAGCGTTTCATTACATCCGCGATAACATAGCGCACCATGGCCTCGGCCAGTGCCATATCATCGTTCAGGTCGGCAAAGGCGATCTCCGGCTCGATCATCCAGAATTCCGCCGCGTGGCGCTGGGTGTTGCTCTTTTCAGCGCGGAAGGTGGGACCGAAAGTGTACACATTGCGGAAGGCCATGCAGAAGGCTTCCACATTCAGCTGACCGGATACCGTCAGGTTGGCGGGCTTGCCGAAGAAGTCTTCATTTACCTTGACGTGCCCCTGCTCATCCCGCGGAGGATTCTCAATATCCAGCGTAGTCACGCGGAACATTTCGCCCGCGCCCTCGCAGTCACTGGCAGTGATCAGCGGGGTGTGCACATACACAAAGTCCTGGTCTGCAAAGAAGCGGTGAATGCTCTGTGCCGCCACCGAACGAATGCGAAATACGGCGGAGAACAGGTTGGTACGGGGGCGCAGATGGGCCTGCGTGCGCAGGTATTCCACCGTGTGGCGCTTTTTTTGCAGGGGATAATCGGCAGCAGCCATGCCCACAACCGTTACCTTGCTTGCCTTAAGCTCAAAGGGCTGTTTGGCATCGGGGGTCAGTTTGAGCGTGCCCTCCGCCTCGATGGCGCTGCCCAGGGTTACCTTGACGATCTCGCGGAAATCGGGCACCGTCTCATCCAGCACGATTTGCAGATTCTTAAAGAATGTGCCGTCGTTTAATTCAATAAAGGCAAACGCCTTGCTGTCACGCACGGTACGCACCCAGCCGCTGACGGTGATCTGCGCGCCATCCGCAGGCGTCTGGTGATAAAGCTGACGAACCAATAACTTGTCCATGGGATAATAACCTCTTTTCAAAAAATCGAAATATGAAACGAATTGATATATTCTCAGCGGCCCAGCAGAGCGGCACCGATGATGCCAGCATCATTGCCCAGCTTTGCAAGCTCTATTTCGGGCATGGGCAGCACGGGATACATCAGGTACTTGGGCAAAAGCTCCTTAACGGCGTTCAGCAGGAATTCTCCCGTGCGGCTGACACCGCCGCCCAGCACGATCATATCGGGATCCAGGAAGGACACCACATTGTTGATGGCAATGGTCAGATACTTGACATAGCGACGGAAGATGCGCGTGGCAATATCATCGCCTTCCTTGGCCAGATCAAACACCGTCTTTGCGCTGATAAGGCTCAAATCTCCGTTTGCAGCCTTAACAATGGCGCAATCGGGGTGCACTGCGCAGGCTTCCTTGGCCATGCGGATGACGGCCGTTGCGGAACAATAACGCTCGGTGCAGCCA
>CAVFPH010000018.1:16251-28229 GCA_963624325.1 bacterium | reverse complement strand
GACATACACCGCTTTACTGCCCCGATTTGGCTTCATTATTTCATTAACTGCCTGTATTTCTCTTTCGGTACGCTGGGTGCTTATTTTTGGTTTATGTATTCAGAAGTTGCGCAGGGCAGTTGGATCACGCATCGCAAGCAGAATGCATGGCTGGCCGCCATCCCTGCGCTGCTGCTGATTATTATAGTTGTATCCTCCGTCAAAACCGGCTGGGTTTTCAGCATTGATGCGGATTCAAACTATCAGCGCGGCCCTCTTCACCTGTGGCATCTTGGCATTTCGTTTTCATACGCCTTGCTTACATCCGGCAAAGCTTTCACAAAAGCATTTCAGAAAAAATACTATGACCGCAAAAATGAGCTGCTCGCCCTTTCATCTTTCATGCTGCTCCCACTCGTTTTTATCTTCCTGCAGGTGTTCTTTGGCGGTGACGTTCCCACGATGTGCGTCGGCTATACGGTAACGCTGCTTGTTGTTTACCTGAACATACAAGATCAGCGCGTTACAACCGATCCCCTGACCCAGGTTTATAACCGTGAGCAGATGGTGCGGTACCTATCCAACAAGCTGCACAGTATCGTTGACAATTCATCGCTTTTTCTTTTGATGCTGGATGCAGATAATTTCAAGCACATTAATGACCAATACGGCCACGTAGAAGGCGATGCTGCCCTGGTGCGCATTGCCGAAGCCCTGAAAAAGGCCGTTCCGCGGGATGCCTTCATCGGCCGCTACGGCGGAGATGAATTTATCATCATCGGAAATGCGACGGATGCCGCACAAATCAGAACCATGGTGCAGGACATTCATCTTGCATTGCGTCAGGCAAACGAGGAAGCGCAGGCTCCTTATGATCTTGATATCAGCATCGGTTGTGCACTGCAAACGCCTGATTATGTTACCATTCCGGATTTTATCCGGGCCGCCGATGCGGAACTGTACAAAATCAAGCGTGAGAAAAAGCGCACATCCTGATGCGGTTAATCTGCCTGAAGCGGTTCTTTTAAGCACAAAAGAACCGTTTCTTTCTTTTATGCCTGTTGTGCGCTGTTCGCCGACGTGATATAATAGGCCGTACTTTGGGATAAGCCGGAGGGACCATGGAAGATTTTATTCTGTACGCAGACAATGTAAGCTATGCCTATGAGGACAGTGAGACACAGGCCGTCCACGGTGTAACCGTTGGTTTTCGCGCAGGCGAAATGACGGCAATACTCGGGCACAACGGCAGCGGGAAATCTACGCTTGCAAAGCTCCTCAACGGGCTGTATATTCCGACCGAAGGCCACGTTATCGTATGCGGAATGGATACACAGGATGATGAACACACCTGGGATATCCGCCGCAGTGCAGGCATGGTGTTTCAGAATCCCGATAACCAGCTGGTTGCATCCATTGTTCGGGATGATGTTGCCTTCGGTCTTGAAAATATCGGCGTCCCCTCCGCGCAGATGCCCGCCCGGATTGAAAGCGCGCTTCGGCAGGTAGGCATGCTGCCTTACATCGACCGCGCACCGCACAATCTTTCCGGCGGACAAAAGCAGCGAATCGCCATTGCAGGCATTCTTGCCATGCAGCCGCTGGCATTGATACTGGATGAGTCTACCGCCATGCTGGACCCCCGCGGACGGCAGGAGGTATTTGACGTCGTACGCCGCCTGAACCGCGAGCAGAATATCGCCGTGGTATGGATCACACATTTTATGGAGGAAGCCGCTCGCTGCGACCGTGTGGTCGTGATGGACAAGGGGCAAATTGTGATGGACGATACGCCAAAGGCCGTATTCAGCCAGGCAGACCGTCTGCGTGCCATGCGTCTGGATGTCCCCCCCATGGTTGCTTTGGGTGATATGCTTCGTGCCTGTGGTCTGCCCATTGCCCACGATGCGATGGATGTTGCGCAAATGGCCAAGGAGGTGCTGAAATGTCAATAAAAATCGAGCATTTGTCCCACGTATATCAGCCCGGAAGCCCATTTCAGGCCGCTGCCTTGCAAGATATCGATTTTACCATTGAGGATGGCGAGCTGCTTGCCCTGATTGGCCACACAGGCAGTGGGAAATCCACTCTGGCGCAGCATCTCAACGGTCTCCTTACCCCCACGTCCGGCCGCGTGCTGGTAGATGGGGAGGATATCAACCAAAAAGGTGTCAACCGCCGTGCACTGCGGCAGCGTGTGGGCCTGCTGTTTCAGTATGCGGAATATCAGCTTTTCGAGGAAACGGTATACAAGGATATTGCTTTCGGGCCGAAAAATCAAGGGCTGACAGGCGATGAACTGGATGCACGGGTAAGGGAGGCATTTGCGCGTGTCCATCTGCCTGAAAAGGCGTTGGAAAAGTCTCCTTTCGATCTATCCGGCGGCCAGATGCGGCGTGTTGCACTGGCCGGTGTGATTGCCATGCATCCGAGTGTGCTGGTATTGGATGAGCCGATTGCCGGCCTTGATCCCAAAGGCCGTGACGAACTGACCGACATCATTCGGGAACTGCATGACGCAGGCGTCACCATGGTAATTATCAGCCATAATATGGATGATGTTGCACGCATTGCTACCCGTGCCGCAGTTTTGCATAAAGGACAGCTTGCAATGCTCGGCACCCCGCGGGAAATTTTCTCTCGCGGCGACGAATTGACTGCCATGGGGCTGGATGTGCCGCAAACCATTCAGCTTTGCCGTGCACTGCGCGCAGGCGGGATGGATATTCCGGATTGTCTTACCAATGAGGAACTGTGCAGCGTGATCTGCAAAGCTTTGGGGAAGGAGGATGCCCATGCTTAAGGATATCACCCTCGGCCAATATTATCCGGTAGAAAGCCCGGTGCATCGTCTGGATCCCCGGGTAAAGATCGTACTTACCATTGCATTCATCGTGGGCGTTTTCTTGGGTAAAAGCCTGCTTGGCTTTCTGCCTGTCCTTGCCTATGTTGTACTGTCCGCCTACGCTTCTCACTTGCCGCTGAAGCTTCTGTGCAAAGGAATCAAGCCCCTGCGCTTTATCCTGATATTTACCTTTCTGCTGAACCTATTCTTCAGCCCCGGTGAAACGGTATTGCTGCAGGTTTGGCAAATTCAACTCACACTGGAAGGCCTTTTGACGGCAATCCGTTTTTCACTGCGTCTTGTCTTTCTGGTAACGGGCGCAAGCCTGCTTACACTGACAACGCCTCCCGTTGTGCTGACGGACGGTTTGGAGCGTTTGCTCAGCCCCCTTGCGAAGATCGGGTTTCCCGCGCATGAGCTTGCCATGATGATGACCATTGCCCTGCGCTTTATCCCGACATTGCTTGAGGAAGCCGACAAAATCATGAAAGCGCAAATGGCGCGCGGTGCAGATTTTGAATCCGGCAACATCATTCAGCGGGCAAAGGCCATGGTGCCGCTGCTGGTGCCGCTGTTTATCAGCGCGTTCCGCCGTGCGGGAGATTTGGCCATGGCCATGGAAGCGCGCTGCTATCACGGCGGTGAAGGCCGTACACGGCTTCGCATTCTCAAATTGACGAAGGCCGATGCCATTGCAAGCCTGATCACGGCAGTCATGATTGCTCTGGTGGCAATCATCGGTTAAAAAGCATCAAAAAGGTGCCTCACTTTGGTGAGGCAGCCTTTTTTGTTTTGCAGCATCTGCTGCCGCAAGCAGCCCGGTCGCGAAGGCAAACTGCAGGTTATATCCGCCGCAGTCACCATCTACATTCAAAATTTCGCCGCAGGCATAAAGACCCGGATGATGTTTGCAGGCCATTGTTGCAGGGTCAAAATCGGCCGTATCGATACCGCCCTGTGTGACTTGTGCCTGGTCGAAGCCTCGTACACCGAGAATACGCAAAGGATAAGCACACAGCATGCGTGCGAGTTCCTCTCCGTGATAGGAGGCCATGCGTTCTCTCAAAATGCGCGGAAGCGCCCCCAGCAGCAGCTCATTTTCCGGCAATATCCGTGACCTTTTTTCAAGGAACTCACGCATCAAGGTCAAATTTTCAAATGGTGAAGCCGGTTCAAGCCTTGTCATCCGATATTCCCCCAGACCGAGTGCCGGTGAAAAATCAACATACAGAATAGGCTGGTGAAGGCTCTGAGCCTCCCTGGCAAGCTGCATAGCACATACGCCGCTCACGCCATAATCCGTAAACAAAGCCTCTCCTTGTGTGCGTGCAACGGGCGTTGTCTTATCGCATAGCGTCAATATAGCCGCTATGCGCAAGCCGCTCAGTCCGCGCAAAGGTGCCTTTTCGGTCTCGATCGGTGTAAGTGATGGGGCCGGCGCAACCAAGCAGCACCCCAAAGAAGTGAGAAGCGTGTAAGCGTCCGAAGCTCCCAGTTTGGGCGCAGCCAATCCTCCACAGCACACAAGCACGCAATCGGCACGATAATCTTTATCGGCTGTACGCACGCAGTATCCGTTCTTTTCCGGAAGGATCGCCAATGCCTGCGTACCCGTGATCACGCGCACATTCAAGTGCTCCAGGTGAAAGCGAAATACATCCAGAACCGCTGCAGCCTGATTGCAGGCAGGATACACGCGTCCGCTTGTATCGGCGCGTACAGGCAGTCCGAGCGCGGCAAAGTAGCTAAGCAGATCCTGGACAGGCATATGGGCGAGCACTCTGCAGGCAAAATCTGAATCGCCAAAGTAGCAGGGAGCACCGATATTTGCCAGATTGCATCGTCCATTCCCCGTTGCCAGCAGCTTTTTCCCGACACGATCGTTCCGTTCAAGCAGCGTAACGCGTGCGCCCATTTGTCCAGCTTTAACAGCGGCGGCGAGGCCTGATGCCCCGCCGCCGAGAATGAGAACATGTTTGTTTTTCATCAGTCCGTGATGTTCAGCTTTTTCGCTGCATTGTTGTAGGCATCCAGAATCGCTTCACGATGTCCGTACCAGCCGTTCTTGCTGTTGGCCACATCCACAACGCCCGTACCATGCGTCTTGCTGTTGACAAAGTGGATGCAGAACTGGCCGTAGAAGTCATTATCCGAAATGGTATCGCCCGCAGGATAATTATGCGGAACACCATACATGGACGCAGCAAAGGAGCGATTGCCGATCGTCACCAAGATAGGACGACGCTGATAGAGATTCTTATCGCTGATCTCCTGGGCAGTGCTCACTTTGTAGATCTTGCACATAGCCGCGGTATCGGCAGCGGTAAGGGGCTCAACGTCGGCGTGTGCCCCGCCGCTCCAGCGCTTTACTTTGAAGGAAATGCCGGTGTTTACGTCGGTGACAACCGCTACACAACCCTTGTAGAAAATGTTCTGGATACCGCCGGTGTACCAGTCGATCAGTTCTGGCTTATGCAGCGTAACCGTGGCAGAGGAGCCGTTTGTGGTTTCGCTCTTTTCCTTTGTGCCGTATAGCGAATGCTGAGTCAGCGAAGTGGCAATGCCGTCCACGACCAGATCGTAATCTTCCTGATAGCGGCTGACCGCATTGGATGTGTTGGTATCATAGACGCTGTTCACTTGCGTGCTGGTCATATAGCCCAGTTCCACCAGACGGTTTTGCAGTTTGCGAACAGCATCGCCCGTAGAGCCGATCTTCAGCGTGGTATAGCTTGCTTCCGGCTTGGCATCCGGATCGCCGGACTTTTTGTATTCGGCTTCTTCGGTTTTGCTAAGAATTCGGATCAGATCGCCGCGAATCCAGCCGCTGACACCGCTGATGGTAACGCCGTACCATGTTACGCCGTCAACAACGTTGGTAGCTCCGCTGATCTTGCCGCCCGTGCCCTTGGTATAAATCAGACCAACCTGACGGGCTGTTGGATTGCCTGCCGCACGGACAACTACCTTTTCCTTGGTGGTAACAAAGGTGGTGCTGAGGGTGGACAGATCGGGGACAGCCGTCGGCGTAGCCGTGGGCTTTACCGTGGGCTGGCTGTTAATATAAGCATTGTACTCGGCATCAGTCATGACCTTGGCACAGTTGCCGCGGATGTAGCATTCTTTTCCGCCGACCGTCAGTTTGTACCATGCAACGCCGCTGACCTTCACCACGGAGGAATACTGGAATACGGCGCCCAACGCAGCCTGGCCAATTGTGCCGGCCTGGCTTGACGGAGACTGCCGCAGCCAGACTTTGTCCAACGTCGTCTGGATGTAGTTTGTGGCCTTGGGCTTAGGCGTGGGTGTAGGCGTTGCGGTAGGCAGGGGCTGACCATTCAGATAGGCCGTGACCTGCTCCGGAGACATAACGCTTACGCAGTCCCCGCGCATATAACCGGTATTTCCGTTGTAGGCAACGTTGTACCAGTAGTAGCCGTTTGCATACTTCGTCTTTCCGACAATCTGCAGTACGGTATCCTTTGAAGGAACCTGGCCGTAAACACCGGCGGAGGCGCTGGCCGACTTGCGCAGATAGACCTTATCACGCGTGGTCATCAAATAACCGGAGCTAACGGTTTCCGGCTGCGTGGAAGTATTGCCGTAGGCATCACAGGGAGTGCAGTAGTCCCCCATCACATAGCCGACTTCGTAATTGTAGACAATCTTATACCAGGTAGTGCCGCCAACAGATACAGCCGCACTGTATGGCGCAATAACACCCTTATCAAGCTTTGCAATGCGTGCCGAGCTTGTGCTGGTGCTCTTGCGGACATTTACGGAGCTGGTTGTTTTGATGTAGCCCTGAGCAGTGTTCGGCGTTGCCGTGACCACAGGCGAAGTCGGTACTGCCGTGACGGGCGTTCCGGAGGAATCGCTCTTTACACAGCAGGTACCAAGCACATATCCGAACACATCCTCCGTGCTGCTGTACACATAGAACCACGTAGCGCCGCTTGCGACCTTGATGGCATAGTACGGAAGAACTTGTCCTTCTTCTGCGTATCCGACACGGTTGCCCGTGCCTGCCTTGGCCTCACTGCGGATATTTGTTCTGCCCTTCACGTTCATTTTGACATAGCCCAAAATGCTGGAAGGATCGCTTGTATTGGTGGGAAGGGCGGTAGCGGTGGGCGCGGCGGTTTTTACAGTTGCGCAGGTACCCAGAATATATCCGAAGGCATTGTTATCTGCGCTGTAAACGTAATACCAGGTATTTCCGCCGCTCTGAACGGTATAGTAATAAGGGAGTTCCGTACCCTGGGGCAGCTTTGCGATGCTGTTGCCGTCCAAGATGGCCGCTGACTTGCGAAGGTTCGTATTGCCGGTAGGCGTGATCACGATTGTGCCGATCGCGGTGCTTCCGTTGGAAGGGGCATCGGTAGCGGCAGGAGCGGGGGTGCCGGTTGCATCATCGGTCAGCATGGTCATGTTGCCGGCACGCACATAGCAATCGGCACCATTTACCGATATGATATAGTAGGTGCTGCTGCTGATTGTGGCCGTGCCCGACACATAGTAGGCTTCACCTGCCGAAAGCAGGCCAAGGCTGGTCAAAACGCCGCCCTCATAGTGGTAATAATTGGTGCTGGCATTATTGGGGCGAGCGTAGTTTGTAAGCGCCGATACATTATTGGAAGTCGTCGCGCTGCTGTCCGTGGAGGCAGAGGTGTTTATGCCAAGCACAGCGGCATTGCCGCCCTGCTTCTCCCATGCTTCCGCTTCTTCATCGCTCATCAGGGTGATATACTGCTGGCTGATATAGCCGTAGTACTCACGGTCCAGATAATCGGGCAGATTTGTGGTTACATAGTAGTAAGTCACACCGCCGGATGTTTTTGTGCCTAAAATTTTGCACACCCAGCCTGTGTTCAGCTTATCCCACACCACCGTATCATTGGCCTGCTTGCGGAAACGTACGTTATCGTAGTTAACGTATCCGTAGCCGTAATCGCCGGCCAGTGCGGCGGGCAAAACGCCAAGTACCAGCGCCAGCACAGCCAGCAGACTTAGCAGCCGAGTCCGCTTGGTATAATTGGAGTTCATGTTTTCGTTCATAGCCCACCTCATAATGCGCCCTTGCGCAGAATCTTCCGCTTGCATTGTATTACAGTTTTGTTACAAAGTCAAGTAGAATATGAAATATTTGAAAGTTTATGGTTCTGCATCAGTTCAGCTTTTCGGATGCGCAGGCACACAGGGAGGCCGCCATCGCATCGGACAAGTCAAGCGTCTGTGCATGGGCACTTACGTAAAGTTTAATCTTAGGTTCCGTACCGCTCGGACGCACGCACAGCCAGCTGCCGCCTTCCAATTCAAAGTACAGTACATCGGAGGCAGGCAGATCGATTTTCTCTGCTTTGTCTTCCGAAGTGCGTATTCCTTTCAAGTAGTCCCGAACAGCCGTCACGCGGATATTGCCGAAAGATTGCGGCGGATTTTCGCGCAGCGCATGCATAATGGCACGCATCCGGCCGACACCGTCTTTGCCGGGCAGTGTGCGGCTTGTCACGCGGTCACTGTAGGCACCGTAGCGAGCATAAAGCTGCTGCAGCCGATCGTACAGGGTAATCCCTTCCTTCATGCACACGCAGGCCGCCTCGCAAAGCAGCAAAGAAGCATTCACGCCATCTTTGTCGCGCACTTGGGTTCCGCTGAGGAATCCGTAGCTCTCCTCAAAGCCAAAGAGGAAGGTATAGTCCCCCGTTTCTTCAAACTGCTGAATCTTTTCCCCGATAAATTTGAATCCCGTCAGCGTGTCAAAGCAGGCAACCTCAAAGCTTTCCGCAATCGCATGTGCCATTTCAGTGGATACGATGCTCTTGCAGATGGCACCGTTATGCGGCAGTGTTCCGTGAGCCTGCCGCTGAGACAATACATGATAGAGCAGCAGGCAGCCGATCTGATTGCCGGTTAATGTATGGAACACGCCCTCGCCATCCCGTACAGCCACTCCCATACGATCGCAGTCCGGATCCGTACCGAATACCACGGTTGCCCCGACTTTTTCGGCCAGCGGAATCGCATATTTGAACGCTGCGGGATCTTCGGGATTGGGTGCCGTAACAGTCGGGAAATCGCCGTTCGGTGCTTCCTGTTCCGGCACGATGTCCACATGGGTGATTCCGACCTCCTGCAGCATGCGGCGAACAGGCAGATTGCCCGAGCCGTGGAGCGGGGTGTATACAATTTTCAGTTTCTTGCCTTCCGCCTGCAGAAGTTCCGGGCAGACGGAAAGGGAGCGGATCATGGCGATATAATCATCATCCACTTCCTTCGCCCCGATCATCTGCAGCAGACCCTTCTGCTTGGCTTCGGTCTCATCCATAACAGGCACATTTGTATAGGGCAATGGACGGATGCAGCTTGTTACCGCCTCTGCCGCTTCGGGAGAAAGCTGCGCGCCGTCTTCCCAGTACACTTTATATCCATTGTACTGAGGCGGATTGTGGCTGGCAGTGATTACGACGCCCGCAATGCAGCCCAGATGCCGCACGGCATAGCTGAGCATAGGAACGGGACGAAGCGATTCAAACAGATACGCTTTTACCCCGGCTGCGCACAATGTCAATGCCGTTTCGCGTGCGAATTCGGCGCTCATATGACGGCTGTCATAGGCAATTGCCACGCCGCGCGCTGCGCCGTCCGGGAAAGTACTGATGTATGCCGCAAGACCGCGAGTGGCACGGCGAACCACATACACGTTCATGCGGTTGGTGCCGTATCCAAGTACGCCGCGCATGCCTGCCGTACCGAAAGCCAATTCGGTATAGAAGCGGTCTTCTATTTCCTTCTCGTCAGTCAGTGCAGACAGTTCTGCCGTCAGTTTGGGATCATTTGAAAAATCCCGCATCCACTGCATATATACATCACGGTAATTCATATCCATCATACTTCATACCCCCTTAAATTTCCAATACAATTATATGAAATAATGGCTTCCATTGCAAGTAAATTCTTGTAACAATCTCAAATAGGCCGTCTGCGAAAGCATGGCCAAGGCGGTTTTGCAATTTATCAGAACTTAAGGACGCTTGTCAGTGTCAAGATGGTAACAGAGGGCGTATTGAACAGACGCATGGGAATCGTATAGGCATCCGATGTGCCAAGACCGGGGCTGATATACTGCGTTACCCCCTGAATGGTGTTCAAGCCGCGAATCAGGCTGTCCTTGGGAAACCAGCCGTCGATATCGGCGGAATCCGGTGCTTTCAGCGCGCCGAGAAAAGGCAGGCGCACCTGTCCGCCGCAATAGTGTCCGGCAAGCACCAGAGATACGCCGCGCAGGAAAGTGCCGCCCTCGCTGCCAGACCATTGCTGCAGCGTTTTAATGGTTGTTTCCGTCAGCGGATGATGCGTCAGCGCGATTTGCACATCCGTACTCTGCATTTCGCTCACGGCAGCATCGATTTGATCCAGCACAGACAGTTGATACTCGATCACTTGAAGCTGAGCTTTCTCATTTTCGGATAAATTTTCCTTGGAAAGCAGCGTATTTTGTCTTGCATGATATGCCGTGCGGGAGGAATCAATATCCAGCCCGTATATGGATTCCGGACAGAACCAGATATTGCTCTTGCCCACCGTGATTTTTTGCGGTGTGTCCAGATAGATTGCGCCGTGTGCTTCGGCAGCAAGAATATAATCTGCCTTGACGCATTCCGGTGAATCGGAGTTTGCGGCAATCGGGGCCGGATCTTCATCCCCCGTGACAAAGTACACGGGTACTTTTCCCGCAAAAAGATCGATCAAATCCAAAAAAGCCTGATAATCGCCGTCCTTTGCACACACATCCCCCGTAATGCATACCGCATTGTAGCTTGCCGATTTCAGCAGGGTACCGATGGTGGATTGGGCTGCGCCGTACTCATTGCCATGCAGATCGCTGATATGCAGGATGCGGTATTTTTCCAGATCCTTGCTAAGAGAGGTGATGGTTACATCTTCGTTCAGAAGCACCACGCGCCCGTTGTTGATAAAGTTGAGTGCGATGACTACCGCAAGGATCAAAAGCAAAAGCAGCGGATAAACCAACGCGCCGGTACTGCGCTTTTCGGTTTCTGCAAACAAATGGCGGTTTCTGCGCATGCGTCCAAGCTCCTTTGGAAATTTCGGATCCATTATAATTGAATCCCGCAGTGAACTGCAATGACAGTCAATGCCTTTTTCAGGGCAGGTTATTGATCACCAATGCCAGTCCGGACAGGATCAGTGCAACAGTTACGCAGCGTTTCACGCGCTGCTCGGGCAGGATGTGTGCGCAGCGCATGCCAAGCACCGTGCCGATTACCATTACGGGCATAAGCAGCAACGATATTTTCAAAGTGTCTGCGGTGATAATGCCCGTGCATGCATAAGCCGCGCAGCGAAACAGCGCATTTGCCAAAAAGGCAACACTGATATTGGCGCGGAAAGATGCGGTGTCATCCGATACGCGGCTCATATAAGCTGCCATGAGGGCGCCGACACCGAAAGCGCCGCACATGATGCCCGAAACGATTCCGATCACGGCAGTCACAATGGGATTCGGCTGCACTTTTTTGTGCTGCAGTTCCCGCAGCAGCATTTCCGCGCCAAGCAGCATCACAATAATGCCAAATGCCAATTTGAGCCACTGTGCATCGACATTTTTCAGCAGCAGCATTCCCGGAATCGTCCCCACGATAATCAGTGCCGCTGCCGGCAGGCAGATGCGCCAGACGATGTGTTTGCGCTCGCGCCACACCATAATGACGTTTGACGGCATGTTGGTTACCAGTTCAATCGGTGTGATCCGCAAAGCGTCCTGTGTAAATCCCATGATTGTGTCAAACACCAGGGTATTTGCAAAGCCGCACAGTCCTTTGACAAAGGACGAAGCTGCCGTCGCGATCAGCCACCATATCATAATTTTCTGTCCGTCCCTGCTTACGTTTTACGGCAATCATGTCATGAAGGCCGCATCCTTTCGGACCGCCATATCATGCACCCAATACCTGAAAATGCCGCCGGATGATTCCGGCGGCAAAGAAAAGCAAACATTACTGTGCCGCTTGTGTCAGTCCGACTGCCGCATTCCAGGCAGCTTGAAGCTGCACATCGTCCATATCTCCGACATCGAACTGAGAATACTCCATCGATTCGGGCATTTCGGAAATCACATCCGGTGTAATGC
>CAVFPH010000018.1:0-16241 GCA_963624325.1 bacterium | reverse complement strand
CATTTCCATTGGGCGTATAATATTCGCAGTAGGTAAACTGGAAGCCCGTCTCGCCGTCCGAAAGCTGAACAACCTGCTGCATGATGCCCTTTCCGAAGGTGGTCGTGCCGACGATGGTCGCACGCTTATGGTCCTGCAGACAGCCGGAGAGGATTTCACTGGAAGAAGCGGAATTTTCGTTTACCAGAACTACCAGCGGGATTTCATCGGCTCCGCTGCCGGTATAGCGGGCATCGGTATAATCATCCGCGCGGGTCTTTGAGTATACCACCAGCTGCTTGTCCAGGAAACGATCTGCCACGCTGACGGCATCATCCACCCAGCCGCCGGGATTGTCGCGCAAATCCAAGATCAGGCTGGTTGCGCCCTGCGCCTCCAGCGCATCCACCGCGGCATTGAAATCCTCCACCAGGGAATCGGTTGAGAACTGATAGATAATCACATAGCCCACATTGTTGTCCAGCATGGCATAATCAATGTAGCTCATGTGAATGGGTGCACGAAGAATGTTGAAGGTAAGATACTCGCCGTCACGGTATACCTCAACCTCTACCGTTTCCCCAACCAGGCCGCGCATCAGGTTGACGGCGGACTGCATGGTTTCGGTGTTTACCTCGATATCCGCTACGCGGACCAGCACATCGCCCTTGCGGAGGCCGGCTTCTTCAGCGGGTGTATCGCGGAATACGCGCGTGATGGTAACGGAATAGTCACGATAATCGCCCAGCAGCTGAATGCCGATGCCGGTGTATTCGCCCTCCTCGTCGCTCCACAGATCAGACCATGCTTCTGCGTCATAGTAGAAGCTGTAGCTGTCTCCGAGACCGGCCAGCAGGCCTTGCACGGCCATATCCAGCATGGCATCAGTGTCCGGCTCCTTGTAATAATAAGCCTGGATGTACTGCATCACCTCATCCAGCTTTGCATACTGGGACAAACGCTCGTATTCCTCGGCGGTGATGGTGACGGTGCCGATGCGCCGGCTGTCACCCAGGGCATGATATGCGACAAACGTTCCGCACAGCAAGGTCAGGACAACAGCAAAAATCAGAATACGTTTTTTCATGGTGTAAACCTCCGAATTCATTCACTGGGTTTTCTTTGTCTTGTTGGCCGCGCACTTTTTCATTTCCATCAGCATTTTAAAAGTAACCGCATCGTCGAAATTGCGCAGGTTCAGGCCAATCTGCCGCTGCACCTTGTCCAGCCGATACACCAGCGTGTTTCTGTGAATATACAGCTGACGCGCCGTATCGGAAAGGTTCAAGTCCTTGCGGAAGAACATTTCGATGGTATAGAGAATTTCATCGCTGAACAGGCGCGATGTACGGCGGTTAAAAAGCAGGCTGTGATAATGGGCAGCGGTTTCCGGCGGAATGTCGGACAAAAAACGTTCCAGCAGGAGAGCGCTGTACACGTGAATAGTCTCCCCTTCCCGATAAATGCGGCCGATTTCAATGGCACGGCGCGCCTGCCGATAGCTTTGGTGCAGTTCGCCTGCTGTAGGGGCAATGTCTCCGATGCCGATTGTCAGCGGCAGGCCGGTCTCTTCCTGAACCGTCTCCTGCATTGCCGCAGCAAACTGCTTCAGATCCTCCACTTCGTCCATGCCGAGCGTACATTTGATCAGCGCGGCGGTGTGGCTGTCCATGGCAACAAGGATATCATTGGCGGACATGGGAATAATCTCGGACAGAATATCCCGTGCAGAGCTTCCCTGTACCTGAACCATATGCAAAAGCAACACGCAGCGGTTCATTTGCGACGGGATGCGATATTCGCTGATCGCCGCGTCCAGTTCCGCCACCGAAAGATCGTTTTGCAGAATGCGCTGATAGGCGCCGCTGATCCCGCCGGTGGATGCAGACAGCTGCAGCATGGTTTCAACCAGGTTTTTGGCCATCAGGAGTACATCATCGGGGGTGCCTTCCGGCGCCGAAATAAAGCAATCCGCGCCTGCAACACGCAGATAGCGCGCCCCGAACATGGAAACAATGGCATCCTCATCCGGAATATCCGGAACAGGGCGCAGGGTATCGTCAAGCGGAACCAAGCAGGCACCGCCCTGATCCAAAAGGGAAAGGCGGCACTGAAGCTTTTCGAAAATTTTGCCAATCCTGGCCAAAAGCTGTTGATCCATGCGCGGTGGCTCCTTTCGTGCGGGAAACGATTATATCTTGGATTCATTATAGCATAAATCCGCGGCGAATAAAAGGGGCAGTCAATCTGTTTTCATATTGCCGCATTGATGTTCTGCGGAATCGATTCTGTGCTGCTTGGCATGCTGGTAAATTCCGGTTTGCTATTTCTGCTTTTCGGCATTCTGGGCATCAATCGTACTCTTTTTCTCCGGAGCATCGCAATATGAGCAGGGGGTCAGATAAGAATAGGTATCGCTGTCCAGTTCGGCATAAGTACACTGTCCCTGAAGCGGCAGGTACTTGTCACGGATATGGGAGCAGTTCTGATCCGCATGGTAGTTCTTCCCGCCGATCGGGTTGTAATAGAAAATATCATCATCCTCGGCGGGGTAAGGAATGGGGCGAAGATCCTCATCCCAGATCAGCAGCTTTGTGCCGATGGGCACATTGTCCCAGATCCATTTCATGTTGATTCCGTCATCGTTCTGCTTTCGCTGCACACGCACACATCCGTGGCTTGCCTTTTCGCCAAGGTATTTTTCTGTGTAGGAATAGTCCTTGATATTGTATTTTTCATTCATGATATAGGGCACTTCATGCAGGATATCGCCGCAGTTAAAGCGTATCCCATAGCCGCATGTCATATTGCCGGAGGGAAAATCCCCCACTTTGCTGCTTAAGTAAAATTCTCCTGCCGGCGTTTCATTCCACGGCTTATCGCCGGTTGCGTAGCCCGTTGATACCAGCAGCGTGCTAAGCAGCCCGTCTTCTGTCAGGATATACAGTTCTTGTGTCATTTTATCAATCAGCAGGCCGTATTCGGTTTTGGGCGTGAATGTTTTCAGTTTTTTTGTTTCAACGTAGCCCTGAATCAGATCATCGGTCGTACCATAGCCGCGGCGGCTTGTATTCTTGGGGCCGTAGCTGGAGTTATAAGCTTCCACCAGCGTCCACCCGTCATCGCGTGTTTCCAGCACATGCACGCCCTGGGTTTCGCAGGTGATTTCACCCACGATATTGCTGCGGTCAGTGGACTTGTCCGGCGTCGCACGAAGACGGTAAACCTGCTTTTCAGCCTCCTTGCCCGTGCCGGAAATAACCGTCATTGGAGCAATCATCACTTTCCAGATGGCTTCCCAATCATAATTCCCGATTTCCATGGACCAGAAGTCCCCCGGGATGGTTTCGGAAGCGGATTCGGATGCACGATAGATTGGAGCCGGCGTAGCAGTAGGCTGTGGCGTAGGCGTAGCGGGAGCGGCAAAATACAGTGTAATGGTGCGTGCATTTCCGGATGTGCCGCCATCATCCGTAAGCATAGCCGAAAGCGTGTATTCCCCGGCGGCAAGATTCTGCGGCAGCGAAACGGAAACGGTGTTTTCACCGGAATTTACATATACGTCATCCAGCGTATATAAGCCGTTGTTGTCGTTGCCCGTCAATGCAAGGGTCAGGGTGCCGTCGGTGGTAACATTTGCGAACAGTTCCAAAGATGTATCGGTAAAAATCAGCTCATCTGATGACGCGGAAAGCGTCAAAATCTGCGGGGCGGTTTCTCCGATGGTTAAAGGATAGAGGATGATTTGGTCCTTGACGCACAGGCGCAGGGTGTACTCGCCGCTTGAAAGTGCATTGCCCGCCGCGTCAAGGCCGTTGTAGGTCAGGTTAAGCGTCCCGGCGTTTGCCTGCATATCACTGCGCAATGTACGCACGATGTTGTTTTGAGCATCCAGCAAATCAAGCGTCAGCGTGCAGTCACTTTCCAGATTGATGCAGATTCGCTCCGCCTTCCCGGGGGATAATGTTTGCGGTACATAAACAAAGCCTGTTTCCTGGGCAAAAGCCGTTGAAAGGGCAAGCAGAGAAATCACAAGCGCAGTCAGCGCGCAAAGCTTCAGCCGCATGGCATACTCCTAAAGCAAGATATAACACTAATATGATAACAACTGCGTCCGTCAATTGCAAGCAATACAGGGATAAAAACAATTGTAAAACTTTTTGTTTAGGCGTATACTGTACACGAAAACAGCGGAAGGACGGTGAGCATATGGTTATGCTGGAACGCGTATTGACGGCGTTAAAAAGCATCCGTGCGCCCATCGCAACAGATGAGTACGATCTGCATCGTCTTGCCTGCCAAGCGCTTGCGCAAGCCGGCATCGGATGCAAGCACGAAGCCCCGCTTTCCCCCCGCTGCCGTATCGACATTTTATGCGGAAGAATCGGCATTGAAATCAAGCGCGGTCGGCCTGTCGCCTCCGTCCTGATCCGGCAGCTGGAACGCTATGCGGACAGTGGCATGCTGGATGCGATCGTGCTGGTCAGCGAGCAAAGCGTCACGCTGCCGGATGAAATTAAAGGGATTCCACTCAGGCAGATTTGCCTGTTTCGCCTTTGGGGGCTTAGTGATGCTGTCACAAGTGCAGCAGCACCCCAGGATGAAACATTGCTCAAGGCGGATATGGCGCTTAGAATGGCCAAGGATGCCCTGTCGCTGCCGCAAAGTCAGCCGCATGCTTATCAGAGCGCAGATATTCCGCCTTATCTGCGGGATGCGGACGAAACCGAGCATTATTACGGCACGCTGTCCTACAACAGCCGCAGAAAAAGCTGGACGGTACGCGGAGAACCCTGCGTAATTGAGCTGTGCAAAAGGCTTTTCCCCGGCACGGACGGCGGAAAGCGCGGCGAAGTACATTTTGCCGACCATCGCCGAATCGTAGGCGATTTGAACTGGCTGATGCTCCGCTATCCGCTGCAGATCGCCGTCCGGGATCGGGAACGCTGGGAAAAGGCCATCGGTGATGCGCGTAATTACGCTGCCATGCGCAGGCAGATGCTAAATGCCCCGCAGCAGGCAGAACCGCGGGAAGGCAGTTTTTTAGGGACGCTTATGCCCTTTCAGAAAACCGGCCTTGCATGGCTTTGCGCCACGCCCCGTGCGCTGCTGGCCGATGAAATGGGCCTTGGCAAAACGCTTCAGGCGTTGTGCTGCCTGTGCAATACACAGTCCTTTCCCGCGATTCTGGTCGTGCCGCCGCATCTGGTTCGCAACTGGCAGGCCGAGATTGCTCGTTTTATCCGCATTAACGGCCAAACGCCGCAGGTACATGTGCTGCGCGGCCTTACCCCTTATGCGCTGCCCGAAGCCGATATCTACATCATCCATTACCTGCTGCTGCGCGGCTGGAAAGATGTGCTGCCCAATCTGTGTTTTCGCGCAGTCGTCTTTGATGAGGCGCAGGAATTGCGCCGCGCCGGCAGTGAAAAATACAGTGCCGCCAGCCTCCTTTCCGAACGCTGTGAGCGTGTTATCGGCCTTTCCGGCACGCCGATCTACAATCAGGGCGGTGAAATCTGGAATGTCGTCAATATTCTGGATTATCATTTTCTGGGCGATTGGGAATCTTTCACGCGCGAATGGTGCTACGGCTACGGCAACAATGTCGTTATCAAGCCCGAACTGTTAGGCGAATATCTGCGCAGTGAAGGGCTGATGCTCAGGCGAACAAAGGCCGCCGTGCTGCCCGAGCTGCCCGAAAAACGCCGTCTGGTGCAGGAAATCGATTTTGATGACCTCGTCTATCGGCGCTTGATGCAGCCTGTACTGGAAAAATTGAAGCTTCTGCGGGAGGATGGCAGCCTGTCTTCTTCCGCCCGCGCGCTGCTGATCGATCAGATTTCGCTGGAGGAGCGTCAGGCAACCGGCATTGCCAAAGCTCCCTTTGTATGTCAGTTTGTGCGGGCGCTGCTTGAAAATGGCGAACGGGTTCTGCTCTTTGCTCACCATCATGCCGTAATGGATATTTACCGTCAGGAGCTGATGGCGCATTCACCTGTTTTTATCACCGGACGGGAATCTGCGGTGCAGAAAGAAACGGCCGCCGAGCGTTTCATGCAGGGGGAAACAAATTTGTGCTGTGTATCCCTGCGGGCGGCGTCCGGTCTGAACCTCCAGCGAGCAAGCTGCGTTGTCTTCGGAGAATTGGATTGGTCGCCTGCAGTTCATTCGCAGGCAGAGGACCGGGCGCACCGCATCGGGCAGCGTGATTCGCTTTTATGCTATTATCTGGTCAGTCCGCAGGGCAGCGACGCAGACATTCAGGAAGCGCTCGGCCTTAAAGTCAGCCAGTTTCTCGGGCTGATGGGCGAGAATCCGCCTGCGCCGGATCTGATGCAGTCCGAAGCCGATTATACACGGCGATATGTTGAAAAACTGTTGATGCGTAAGGTTTGACAAATGCGCACACTTGTTCTATGATAAGGATGTATCATGTGTCAGGAGGCATGGAATGCGAATTTTGGGAATTGATCCCGGACTTGCAACGCTGGGTTACGGTGTGATTGATGTGCAGGGCAGCAAAATCACCCTTGCCGCCGTCGGTGCAGTCATTACCCCGCCGGACATGATTACACCTGACCGCCTGGTAAAGATACGCCGTGATATCAAAGACCTGCTTGCGGCCTATCAGCCCGAGCAGATTGCCTTTGAGGAGCTGTTTTTTTCAAAGAACATCACAACCGGCATGAATGTTTCGGCTGCACGCGGGGTTACGGTGTGCGCCTGTGCCGAATATACCAAAGAGCTGTTTGAGTATACCCCCATGCAGATCAAGCAGGCTATTGTCGGATACGGCAAGGCCGATAAGCATCAGATCCAGGAGATGGTTCGGATGATTCTGCACCAGGACAGGATCATTAAGCCGGACGATGCAGCCGATGCCGTCGCAGTAGCCATCACCCACGCCAACACGGGAATGCTGCGCGAGCAGTTTCGAATGAAGTAAGGAGCAAGCATGTACGCATACATTTCGGGAATCGTAGCCGACAAAGGGCACAACGAGCTGGTAATCGAGACCGGAGGAATCGGCTATCAGCTGATTTGCAGCATGAACACGGTGCAGAACGCTGTTCCCGTGGGCGAAAGCATGCGCGTATATACCTATCTGAGCGTGCGGCAGGACGGCATAGACCTGTTTGGATTTGAATCCCGTGAGGAGCGCGATATGTTTCTGCGGCTGATCGACGTGAGCGGCATCGGCTCCCGTACGGCTATTGCCATGCTGGGCAGCATGCCGCTGCGTGATTTGACCCTGGCGATTTTAATGGGAGATACCGCCACGCTGTGCCGTGCACCGGGAATCGGAAAGAAAACCGCTCAGCGCATCGCGCTGGAACTGAAGGAAAAGATCACCGATGACGAGGTCAGCGCTCTGCCCGACGGCATTGCCGCCACCGCTCAGGCATCGCAGCGCCGTGATGACCCGATTGCGGAGGCAATGATTGCCCTGCAGTCGCTGGGCTACAGCCAAGGCGAAGCCATGCAGGCACTCAGTGCCGTAAAAGACAAAAGCGACAAAAGTGATGAGCTGGTACGGCTGGCTTTGCGAAATATGATGTAAGGCGGGAGGCAGTATGGAAGAAGAACGCTTGATTGCAGGCGAAATGCAAAGCGAGGATATGGAAACGGAAACCTCCTTGCGTCCGCGCTCCCTGCGCGAATATTTTGGGCAGCAAAAGGTAAAGGACAGTCTTTCCATTTATATCAATGCGGCGCTTCGCCGGCATGATTCGCTGGATCACATTTTGCTCTATGGCCCTCCGGGGCTCGGAAAAACCTGCCTTGCAGGGATCGTGGCAGCCGAGATGGGGCAGAACATACGCATTACCTCCGGCCCTGCCATTGATCGTGCAGGCGATCTTGCCTCCATCCTGGTCAAGCTGGAACCCGGGGATGTATTGTTCATCGATGAAATTCACCGTCTCTCTCACGCGGTAGAGGAAGTGCTCTACTCTGCTATGGAGGATTATGAAATCGACCTGATGACGGGCAAAGGGCCCACTGCCCGCTCCATGCGCATTGCTCTGCCCAAATTTACGCTGGTGGGCGCAACAACGCGTGCCGGTCAGCTTTCCGCCCCGCTTCGGGATCGTTTCGGCATCATTTTCCGCCTTGAAATGTACTCTCCCGAGGAGCTCTGCCAGATTGTCAGCCGCAGCGCACGGATTCTGAATGTAAAAAGTGATCCCGAAGGGCTTCTCGAAATTGCCCGCCGCAGCCGCGGGACACCGCGTATCGCAAACCGTATGCTCAAGCGTGTGCGTGACTATGCTCAGGTGCGCGGTGACGGAAAAATCACCCATGAAATTGCCAGCGAAGGGCTGAACATGCTGGATGTGGATGCGCTCGGCTTGGATCGGGTAGACAGAACCCTGCTTTCCACAATGATTGATAAATTTGCCGGCGGACCGGTTGGTCTGGATACGCTTGCAGCCTCCACCGGAGAGGATGCCAATACGATCGAAGACGTGTACGAGCCCTATCTCCTCCAGCTTGGTTTCATTCAGCGCACGCCGCGCGGGCGCATATGCACACCGGCTGCCTATGAGCATCTCGGGCGCATCAAGCCGACATCTGCGGAAAATACGGATCAGATCTCGCTGCTGGATATGCGGGATGAAGATTAAGCGCAAGCAATCCATGATTGAAGCGAAAAGGAAATGAAGATGGCATGAAAACAAGCGATTTTGACTATGATCTTCCGGAAGAGCTGATTGCGCAAACACCGGTTGAGCCGCGTGATTCCAGCCGAATGATGGTATGTAACCGAAACAACAATCTGCGTGAGGATCATATTTTTCATGATCTGCCGCAATTTTTGCATCCGGGCGATGTAATGGTGCTCAATGAAACGCGCGTCATCCCCGCACGCCTTCTGGGTGTCAAGGAAAGCACGGGTGTCCCTGTTGAGGTGCTGCTGCTTCGCCGCCGTGATATCAACACGTGGGAAACGCTGGTAAAGCCGGGACGCCGTCTGCATCACGGAGATACCGTTTCGTTCGGTGACGGCGTACTGCGTGCGGAAATCATCGATACAACCGATGCAGGCGGGCGGGTTGTCCGCTTTATCTACGAGGGCGTATTTGAAAACCTGCTGGAAAAACTGGGCGAAATGCCGCTTCCTCCCTATATCCATGAAAAGCTGGAAGACCCGACACGCTATCAGACGGTATACGCGCGTCTGGACGGCAGTGCTGCCGCCCCTACTGCCGGTCTGCACTTTACGCCCGAACTTCTGCAGCAGGTGCGGGATATGGGGGTGGATATTGTTCCCGTGCTGCTGCACGTCGGGCTTGGTACCTTCCGCCCTGTGAAAGAAGAAGATGTCGAGCAGCATGTAATGCACAGCGAGTACTATGAAGTATCCCAAGAAGCAGCCGATCGTATCAACCGGGCACGCGAAAAGGGCGGCAGATTACTGTGCATCGGCACAACCTCCATGCGCACCATCGAAACCGTTGCGGATGAGCAAGGCATTATCCACGCCGGCAGCGGTATGACCGATATCTTTATCAAGCCCGGCGTTCCCATCAAAGCGGTCGATATGCTGCTTACAAATTTTCATCTGCCGCAAAGCACCCTGCTGATGCTTGTTTCTGCCCTGATGGGGCGCGAAAACGCGCTGTCCGCCTATGCCGAGGCCGTTGAAAAGCGCTACCGTTTCTTTAGCTTCGGCGACTGCATGCTTCTTGGCAACGACCTTTTAAAGTAGGAAAGTAAAATGAGAATCGCGGTATTCGGCGGAATCAATATGGATATCTGCGGGCGCACGGATCAGCCGCTGCGTCTGCGGGATTCCAATATCGGCCGCATTCAGCTGCAGCCCGGCGGGGTAGCCCGCAACATTGCCGTCAATCTGACCCGGATCGGTGTGCAGTGCGAGCTGTTTACCGTTCTCGGGGATGATGCGCTGTCCGCTTCTCTGCGGGCAGACTGCAATAAGCACGGTATCCTGCTGGATCACGCGCTTTCGCTGCCCGGCAATGCCTGTATATACCTGTGCATGCACGATGTCGACGGCGATATGCTGCTGGCTATGAACGATATGGCGCTTAGCAAACACCTGGACTGTGCGTATGCGCAGTCCGTCCTCTCTGCCCTAAACAGCTGTGACCTGTGCGTGCTTGATGCAAATGCGCCGTCCGACACGCTGGCGTTCTTGGCCAAAGAACTGAAAGTGCCAACCTTGCTGGATCCCGTCAGCTGTGCAAAGGCAGAACGGGTGCGTGACGCACTGCCCTATTTGACTGCGATTAAGCCCAACATCTACGAAGCACGCGTGCTCACCGGACGTGAGGATCCGCGGGATTGTGCCGCTGCTCTGCTTGACAGCGGCGTAAAGCTGGTATTTATTTCTCTCGGAGCGCAAGGCATGCTGTATGCTGATGCTTCTGCCTGTGATATTCTTCCCGTGGAACAATTGACAGATGCACCGAAAACCGGTGCGGGAGATGCCATGTGCGCCGGAATCGCCGTGGCTTTTGCTGACGGTAAAAGCACGCCGCAGTGTGCCCTGGAGGGCATGCGCTGCGCGCAGCGCTTTTTGCTCAATATAGATTGATTTGGAGGCAACCGAAATGGAAAATCTGAATAAGTATCTGAAAATTTCCCCCGCTGTACAGAAGGCGCTGGATGAAGGCCGTCCCGTAATCGCGCTGGAAAGCACCATCATCAGCCACGGCATGCCCTATCCGCAGAATTTGGAAACCGCACGTCTCTGTGAGGCAGAAGCGCGCAAATACGGCGTAGAGCCCGCCACTGTAGCCGTCATTCACGGCAAGCTGTGTGCCGGACTGACGGATGAAGAACTGGAATACCTTGCAAAGTCCGGACCGAAGGTAGTAAAAGCAAGCCGCCGCGATCTGCCGATTTTGGCCGCGCGCGGCGCAGACGGAGCAACCACCGTTGCGGCAACCATGATCGTAGCCGCGATGGCAGGCATCCGCGTATTTGCCACGGGCGGCGTCGGCGGCGTGCATCGCGGAGCGGAAGTAACGATGGATATTTCCGCCGATCTGGAGGAGCTTGCGCGCACGCCCGTAGCTGTCGTTTGCGCCGGTGCAAAGAGCATTTTGGATCTCGGACTGACATTGGAATATCTTGAAACAAAAGGCGTGCCCGTGCTGGGCTACCGCACGGAGACCCTGCCCGCATTCTATACCGATGAAAGCGACTTTAAGGTAGATTACCGCATGGACTCCCCCGAAGAAATTGCCGCTGCCATCTCCGCTCAGCGCGGCATGGGATATCCGGGCGGCATGCTGATTACCAATCCGATTCCGCATCAATACGCCATGCCCAAAGCAGAGATCGATGCAGCCATCAATCAGGCTCTGAACGAAGCAAAAGCACAAGGCATCAAAGGCAAAGCCACAACCCCCTTCCTGCTCGCACGCGTATGTGAGCTGACGGGCGGGGAAAGCCTGAAGAGCAATATCAAGCTGGTGCTTAATAATGTGGCGCTCGCCGCGCAGATCGCCGCAGCCATGCATTAAGTGCCCCTCAAAAAAAGCTGAAAAGCAACCGGCAACTCAGAAATTCGTCTTGCGGTTATCGATATCGTGTGGTATAATATGGAAGGTCGATATGCTTATGGGCGAAAACCGCAGGTCTCCCGTCAGTTTCATTTTAAAGGACAACCTTCTGCCGTGGCGCGGCATGCTGCTTTCCTCGGGTGCGGAACTGTTGGATTATCCCGCAGGCTCGGTGCTCAGCAGCAGCGGAAAAGTCAATGCGCATGTCTTCTTTTTGCTGCGGGGCATTGTGAAAACCTACATCAGCGATGAGGGTGGTTCCTTGCGTCTGCTGGGGTATCACAAAGCCAATACTTTTCTGAATCTGGACAATATGCGCGGCGGGGAACCCGCCATTCTTTCCAATGAGTCCCTAACCGCCGTCACCGTTCTGCGTTTTTCTCCCGAGCTTTTACAGCGCATTTGCCGGCAGAACCCGGCTTTCGCAGCCGATCTTGCTTTATATGCCGGTGATGTTCTGCGGCTTGTCTGCACAGATACGGGCGATCACGGTGTTGATGATGTCCAAACCCGCCTTGCTACCTTCATGTGCCTGTACATTGAAAGCGGTTCGGAAACCTGTGCGGAAAAGAATGTTGTTCCCATGACGCAAAATGCGCTGGCATCGGCTGTCAACGCTTCCCGTATTCAAACCAGCCGTGTCTGCGCTCAGCTGAAAGCAGACGGCGTCATCAGCATCGGACGAAAGCGCGTGGAGGTTTTGGATCTTCCCGCGCTGCAAAAACTGCGGCAATAAATAACAATCAAATTCACGGAGGATTGCAACAGATGAGTATGTTGGCTCCCTCAATGATGTGTGCACAGATCGATAAGCTGGGTGATACGCTTCGTACTTTTGAAAAAGCGGGCATCGAGTATCTGCACATTGACGTCATGGACGGCTGCTTTGTCCCCAACCTGATGCTGGGCACCGACTATGTAAAGCAGCTGCGCAAAATAAGCAGCATCCCGCTGGATGTTCACCTGATGATCACCGAACCCGAAAAGAAAATCGTCTGGTTTGATTTTCAGCCGGGCGAACTGGTAAGCGTCCACTATGAAAGCACAGCCAATTGGCGGCAGGCACTGCAAATGGTGCGCGATGCCGGCGCAAAGCCGCTGGCGGCAATCAACCCGCCCACGCCCGTTTCTGTTTTGGAGGATGTGCTCGATTTGATTGACGGCGTACTGGTAATGACCGTCAACCCCGGTTTTGCGGGGCAGAAAGCCGTTCCGGAAACGATCGCCAAGATTGGGGCAGTGCGTGAGCTTCTTGCAAAGCACGGCCTGTCTGATCTGCCAATCGAAGTAGACGGCAACTGCAGCTTTGAAATGGCACCCAAGATGCGCGAGCAAAGCGCAGATATCTTTGTCTGCGGTTCCTCCAGCGTGTTTACCAAGAATATGCCCATGGAAGAGGCAATCGCCAAATTCCGCGAATGCATCAAGTAAAAAATACCAATCAAAACCACCGGCTAAGCTGGTGGTTTTGATTTTAGCTCTTAATTTTCAAATTTTTTTGCCTGTAACCTTCCAGAAAACGCTGCTTAAAGGCATCATCCGCCGTCAGCCCGGCATCATACATTGCCTCAACAGCCCCGCCATATACCGGCGGTGCATCCGAATCGATCATCTCTACCTGCATTGGCGCGTGTGCCTTTACTGCCTGCACGTACTCCGGAAAATGCTGAAAAATGCCGCCGTTCAGCACCAGCGAATATCCGCCGCCAAATTTTCTAAACGCCGTCCAGATCAGCTCGGTCAAATCCGCTACACAGTCATCAAAGATACGTGCGGCAACGGCATCCCCTTCCCGCCTGGCCTCAAACACCAACCGTGCAAAGGAAGCAATGTAAGGACGTCCGCCTGCATAGATTTTTTCAAAATGATCTGCCATGGGCTCCTTGCACTCGCGGGCAATCAGATCGGTAAGCAATGTTTTTTCTCCGCGGCCGTCCTGCTCGCGGGCAACAGCCAAAAGTGCCTTTTTGCCCAGTATAAATCCGCTGGCACAGCTGTCCACAAGGTAGCCCCAGCCGCCGATATGCCCATAGCTTTCCCCTCGGCGGTAGCACAGGGAAGATCCTGTGCCGCAAATCAGACATGCACCGTCCGTATGGCCAAGCATTGCCGAAATCAGGCAGTTGCCGTCTGGTTCCGTTCGAATGTGATCGGCCTTAACCTGCGAGGAAATCACCTCGGTGACACGTTTTCCAAAGTACTCCAGGCAGGCAATGGCTCCGTATATGCTGATCAGATGCACATCGTCAAAGCCTTCAAGAAGGCAGTTGATTGCATGCATATAGCGTCTGCACGCCTCATCAAATCCGACATCCAGCGGATTGGCCCCGGGCGTAATGCTGTGCCGAAGTACCTTTCCCGTGCAGTCAAAAAGCACGGCATCCGTTTTGGTGCCGCCTACATCAAAAGCAATCATGCAGTCCATACAAATTCACCTTGGCCTTCTCTTTGAATGATATTATGATACCGCCGAACGCAGAACATGTCAACCGAAATTCCGCCGCAACGTCATTCATTTCTATTTTTACGAACAGGAAAAATATTTGACAGAAAAAACAAAAAATAAACAAAATTTTATAAATGCATTGACATGAACACAATCGTGGCTTAAAATGATAAAAATGCTTAGGGAGGTTGTCGAGATGCTGCAGGAACATATCCGCGAGGGATTGACATTCGATGATGTTTTGCTTGTGCCGCGCAAGAGCGAGGTACTGCCCAAGGAGGCCGATTTGACCATTCAGCTGACAAGCAAAATCAAGCTGAATATTCCGATTATGTCCGCCGCCATGGATACCGTTACGGAAGCAAAGATGGCTATTGCGCTGGCACGTGAAGGCGGCATCGGCGTAATCCACAAGAACATGACCATTGCCGAGCAGGCAGCGCAGGTAGATAAAGTAAAGCGCAGCGAGCACGGCGTCATTACCGATCCTTTCTTCCTGTCCCCCACGCATCTGATTGCCGATGCCAAGCTGATGATGAGCAAATATCGCATCAGCGGTGTCCCCATCACCGAAAATAAGCGCTTAGTAGGCATCCTGACCAACCGCGATCTTCGCTTTGAAACCGATGACAACCGCCAAATCGGCGAGGTCATGACCAAGGAAAACCTGATTACCGCTCCCGTTGGCACCACTCTGGAGGAGGCCAAGGCAATCTTGGCGCGTCACCGCATCGAAAAGCTTCCCATTGTCGATGAGCATTTCAACCTGTGCGGGCTGATCACCATCAAGGATATTGAAAAGGCCACCAAATACCCCAACAGCGCGCGTGACGAAAACGGCCGCCTGCTTTGTGCTGCTGCCGTCGGCGTCAGCAAGGACACCATGGCGCGCATCCAGGCCCTGGTAGATGCCAAGGTGGATGTGATTTCCATCGACACCGCGCACGGCCACAGCATGGGCGTACTGCATACAATTGAAAAGATCCGCAATCAGTTCCCCAACATTCAGCTTTTCGCCGGCAATGTAGCCACTGCCGCCGCCACCCATGATCTGATCGCCGCCGGTGTTGACTGCGTAAAGGTCGGCATCGGCCCCGGTTCCATCTGCACAACACGTGTTGTCGCAGGCATCGGCGTTCCGCAGATTACCGCTGTTTCCGATTGCGCCAATGAGGCCGATAAACACGGCATCCGCATCATTGCGGACGGCGGCATCAAGTACTCCGGCGATATCGCCAAGGCGCTTGCCGCAGGTGCATCTGCCGTCATGCTCGGCGGCGTACTGGCCGGCACGGAGGAGAGCCCCGGAGCCATGGAAATTTATCAGGGCCGCTCCTTCAAGGTCTACCGCGGCATGGGATCCATGGGTGCTATGGAACAGGCGCAGGGCAGCCGCGACCGTTACTTCCAGGAAGATGCCAAAAAGCTCGTGCCCGAAGGGGTGGAAGGCCGCGTGCCCTTCAAGGGTGCCCTGTCCGAAACCGTCTTCCAGATGGTCGGCGGTCTGCGCGCCGCCATGGGCTATTGCGGTGCAAAAGATATCGATACCCTGCGCCGTGAAGCGGAATTTATCCGCATCACCAACGCCGGCCTTCAGGAAAGCCATCCGCATGATATTTACATCACCCGCGAAGCTCCCAACTACTCCCGCAGCAACGCGTAATATCGTTTATCGGCTATATAAGCGCAACGGCCTGCAGCACCTTGCTGCGGGTCTTTTTTTGACTGCAGCAAGGTGGATTTTGCCTTTACGCCAAACAAGAGAAATGATATAATACACCCGTATTTTAGTAACCAAATTCTGCCGTATCAGGCGGACTTATGGGAATTTGCCGCAGCAAGCCGTTTAAGCTGCTCATTGGCAATCAATTTTTCCCGTTAACAGCTGAAAATATGCCGGAGAGCCTCTGTAATTGAGCTCATGCCGAAGAATGAAGCTTATGCGAAAGGCGGACTTCAATTTCTACCGGACGAGGAGGCACAGAAGATGTCAGAGCGCACCTACATCCCAATCGACTTATGGCATCACCGCACAATTCGGCAGTGCGCGATAATGTGCCTTTACGGTGCTTCACCCCAATCTACGATAGAGGCATCGGCAGTCTGCCGAGGCATACTTGAAACCCCTTCGGGATTCCAACCTTGCGCATCTACTTCTTGCAAAAATCTCGATTTACCTCCAGTAAACCATCGATTTTTGCGGTTCGTGACTTCTACAAAGGGCCTGTGAAATTCTTTCTGTAAATATCAGTCTTCCGTGATGCGACCAGGATCAGATG
>CAVFPH010000017.1:19912-28690 GCA_963624325.1 bacterium | reverse complement strand
GAAAAGCGAACCGAGAGTGCATTTTATAACCCTAAATCAAGGCCTGAGACTAGAATGGGAATGAGTAAAAAGTGTACATCGGGTCTGAAAAGCCCCGTAAGCAGGCACTTTTGAAAGCATTCAGCGTATATTTGATAGCAAAACGATAACAAAATTTCTTTCTGTGTACAACAGATAACAAATTGTATTTTTCCACAACTCTCAGTGCAGTCTTTGGATTTCAGTACATTTCCTGTCTTTCAAGCCATATGTGAACGCTGCAATAGCCGTATATTCTGCGGCTTTCTTCCTGACATTCTCTTATTTTTTCAGCTATCAGTAAATCTCTGCCAGGTGTATCCATTCGTTTCAAAAAGGCATAATATCCGCTTTGCCCCGCATGATAGAAATCTTACGAAGCAGTTTTTTACACGATCATCGATATCGCTCAGCACTCGTAATCCGCGGCAACTCTTTCCTTCATTGCGGCATGCACGATCTTTTGCGCGGCCTTATGCAGGGGGTTGTCCCGATAGGCAGCAGCGGCCTCGCGGCTGTCAAACTCGCTGTACAGGCACAGGTCATAGCCGTTATAGCACCTGCCTACCTGCAAAAAGCGCAGGCCGGGGATTTTGCCGTTCAGGTTCTCCAGCGCCTCCTTGATGGCGGCGGCGTTCTCTTCCTTGTTTTCCTCATGCAGATTCCACAAAACAATGTGACGTACCATGGCTGTTACTCTCCTTTTTGCTGATTTACGCGCACCACGTGCAGGCTGTTTCCCTGCACCCGAAAGCCCACATCCAGCCCGGCAAAGGCCAGGCCATAAACCTCATCCGGTTTATCCTCATAGCCGGGGCGGGGATCGCACGCCAGCACGCCCAGCAGCGCCTGACGCTTTTCGGGGGGAATCAGGCCCAGCAGCGCTTCCGGGCAATCCACCTGCAGGCAATGTCCGCGCGTCTGCGCGGTGTAACCGGGCAGGGCATCGGGCCGGCAGTCTGACAAAGGGATATAGGGCTTGATGTCAAACACCGGCGTGCCGTCCAGCAGATCGGCGCCGCCCACCAGCAGGGCGGGCGCATCGGGCGCATCGCGCTCCACCGCCAGCAGCCGCACGCAGGACAGCCCCAGGCCGTTGGGACGGTAGGGCGCGCGGGAGGCAAATACCCCCACCCGTCTGTTCCCGCCAAGCCTTGGCGGACGCACAGTGGGGCGAAATGCTTCCGTCAGTGCCTCTGAAAACTGCCAGATCAGCCACAGGTGCGAAAAGCCCTCGATATCCTTGACGGCCTCCGCCCGCCGGAATTCCGGCTCAAACACTATGCGCGCCGTCAGCGCATCCACCAGCCCGCTTTGCCGCGGAATGCCGAATTTTTCGCTGAAATCGCTGTGAATGAACGCAACCGGCCGAATCACCGCCTCCATGTTCCGCCCTCCGATGTTCAAACTCCACTGCCATTATACCATGTCCGCGCAGGCGCGAAAAGAGAAAATTGCGCTGTGCGTGCCATTTCCCTTTGTTTATGCTATAATAGCCCCAAAATCCACCCTTCGGAGGCACTGCCTATGCTCAATCATCAGGGTTCGCCCGTGCTGTGCGGGGCGCGTGTGCGCCTGCGTCCCTATCATACAGGGGATGGGCAGGCCGTTTTTGATGCCTGGGCGGGGGATCCGCAGGTGACAAAATACATGAATTTCCCCACCCATACCGATCCGCAAGTGACCGAACAGCTGGTGCGGATGTGGGAAGAGGGCTACGAAAGCCCGACAGTTTACCGCTGGGTGATTGAGGTGCAGGGGGAGGCGGCCGGGGATTTGTCGGCCGTGCGCTGGAATGCAGAGGATGAGTGGTGCGAGCTGGCCTGCTGCCTTGCCCGAAAATACTGGAACCGCGGGCTGATGACCGAAGCGCTGACCGCCGTGCTGGATTATCTGTTTGAGACCGTCGGCTTTCACAGGGTGCAGATGCGCCACGATGCCATGAATCCCGCGTCCGGGCGGGTGATGCAGAAATGCGGCCTGAGGTCGGAAGGCATCCTGCGCGGATACAAGAAGAGGCGGGACGGAAGCTGCGCGGACATCTGCCTGTATGCCATGCTGCGGGAAGACAGACAGCCGTAAATACAAAATACCGAGGAAAGCACGATCTCTCCCCGGTATTTTCCTTATTTACAGTAATTTATAGCACAATTTCCCGATGTGCCGCGGCGGAATCGTAGATGGCCTGCATCAGCTGCGCGGTGATGGCCACGGTTTCCACCTTGCTGGGCATGGGGGTGCCGTTTTGCACATAGTCCACAAAGGCGTTGATTTCGTTGGCAAACATATCGGACATTTCAAAATCCGGCGTGTAGCTTACCAGCGCACCGTATTCGGCGGTGTACAGGGTAAATTTTCCGCCGTACTGTAGGCGGATGCCCGCCTTATCGCCCATGAAATCGATATAGCATTCCTTTTCGTCAATGTTCTGCGCCCACGCGCCATTCAGGGAGATGACGGGACCCTCGGTGCGTACAAGGCCGGTGACGGATTCTTCCACATCGTAAATGCCATCCGCCTTGGGCGGGCCCGCCCACATATGGCGGTAGGTATAGGCGGGGATGTCGCGGCCCAGTTTGCTGAAAGTTTCGCCGCTTACCGTGACGGCCTTGGGATCGCCGCAGCAGTACATGACGATATCCAGATAGTGCACGCCCCAGTCAATCAGCACGCCGCCGCCGGCAATCTCCTTGGTGGTGAAGGCGCCGCCCAGCCCGGGGATACTGCGGTGCTGGCGGAAGCTGACATACACGTGATGAACGTTCCCCAGCCGTCCTTCATCGATATACTGCTTGATTTTGCGCACGCTGTCGTTAAAGCGGTTGACCACGCCAATGACCAGAATTTTGCCTGTTTCCCGCTGCGCCTGCACCATTTTCTCCACCTCGGCATAGGTACGGGCGGCAGGCTTTTCGCACAGCACGTGCTTGCCTGCATGCAGCGCATCGATGGTAATCACGGGGTGCATCTTGTTGGGGGTGCAAACCGATACGGCAGCCACCTCGGGATCGTTAATCACCTGATGATAATCCGTTGCGGCGATGCCGCAGCCGTATTTTTCCACCGCAGCCTGCGCCCTTTCGGGAATGCAGTCGCAGAAATATTTGATCTGCACATCCGGATTTTTCAGGTAAGAGGGAATGTGCTCGGCATTGGCAATGGTGCCGCAGCCGATGATGCCTACCTTGATCATGGAAAAACTCCTTTCGTCTCGCCGTGCACGGCCGGCATTTTGCTGATTTGATTCTATCACATTGCTGCGGGGAATACAAGCAATGCGTGAAATGAAGGTGAATTTCCAAAAGGCAGGGCGTAGTTTGCAATTGATATTCTGCATTGCATGATAACAATTAATGCTGTAAAATAGAAGCAGCCGCTGCAATCGTGTGAAACAGGAACACAATGAAAGGAGATCAGCAATTCAATGAGTAAGGTACTGATCATAAACGGAAGCCCTCGGATCAACGGGAACACATCGATAGCCATACGGGAAATGGAAAACGTATTCAGAAAAGAAGGAATCGAAGTTACGACGGTGTGGATAGGGCTCAAGGATATTCGCGGCTGCGTAGCCTGCGGTCAATGTCATGAGACGGGCAAATGCGCTTTTAACGATATTGTGAACGAAATTGCGCCGCTTTTTGAGCAGGCAGACGGCTTGGTGGTTGCCGGCCCCGTCTACTATGCCTCTGCAAATGCAACCCTGATTGCCTGCCTGGATCGACTGTTCTACAGCACGCATTTTGACAAGAGCATGAAGGTAGGCGCCAGCGTGGTTTGTGCGCGCAGGGGCGGCTGCTCAGCGACCTTTGATGAACTGAACAAGTACTTTACAATCAGCAATATGCCCATCGCTTCCAGCCAGTATTGGAACAGCATCCACGGCAGCAAAAGGGGCGAAGCGGAAATTGATGAAGAAGGAAAACAGACGATGCGGACTCTGGCCCGAAATATGGCGTTTCTGATTAAGAGCATAGAACTCGGGAAAAAGGAGTACGGTATTCCGCAGTCTGAAAAGCGGATAGCCACAAACTTTGTCCGCTGATACGGGATAATCCGTCATAGCAGTGCGCGGATTATCCCTTCTTTACAATCTTTGCCGGACGTTCGCCTGCTTCATGCATTTTCTGAAGCAGCAGCCCTGCCAGTTCATCGCGGATGGATGCATAGGCCGGGTCGCCGACGAGATTGTGCAGCTGGAACGGGTCATTCGCCATATCGTAGAGGAAATCATCTGCGTAGAGGTCGGCTTCGGCGCATTCACCGCCGTTTTTGCCCGGCGCGTACACGCTGTAGAGATAGCGCGGAGTGCGGATGCATCGTCCGACACGGCTTTCGCTGATTTGCGCGAAGATAACGTTCTCGCGGTTGGGGAGCGTATTATCTGCCGCCTGACGCAGGTCTTCGCCGATCATGTCGGCGGATACACCTGCCATGGCAAGGAACGTCTTCGGAAGGCTTGCAGTGCTGACAAGCTGCTTGATGCGCCGTCCACCACGGAAGCCCGGCCCGCGGATGATAAGCGGCACGTGCAGGCAAGCGTCATGGCAGGAGCGCTTGTAGTCATCGCCGCCGCAGAGATGTACATCCCGATTGCGCGTCTTGAAATGCGAACCGTGGTCAGAGGCAAAAACAATCACCGTGTTATCAAAGATGTTCATGCTTTTCAGCTTGCCGACCAGCCGCGCAAGGTTGTCATCAAGCCGTCGGCAGCAGCCGAGATAGTCCGGATATTCCTCTGCGGCATTGCCGCCGAGCGCCGCCAAATCGGGCGGAAGCGTAAAATTGGCAAAACGTTCTTTGGAGCCGATAGGGCCCTGATAATGTCCTGCATCATTCTGATGGTGCGGCTCGATGTGCGAAACGGTCAGAAAGAACGGACGCTTCCCGTCATATGCATCCAGAAATTCCAGCGCAAAGTCGGTAATACAGTCGGCCCGGTAGCCGGTGAAGGCGCGCTTGTTCATGTGCTCATCAAATACGTAACCGTCATAGCCGTGCGAGGTGAACTCCAGCACGTCTGCTGCACGCCAGAAACCGCGATAGCCGCCTCTGCGCTCCGGCGGAATCGCTGTGATGGTATAATCGACGGCAGGCTTTTGGTCGAGCGCACCGCTGCTTGCCAGATGCCACTTGCCGACATAGGCGGTTTCGTAGCCTGACTCCTCGAAATAATCCGCCAGCGTTTTGACGTTCTCCGGCAGGGCGAGATTGTTGCGGAAGCAGCCAAGCTGCGCTGCCCACCGACCCGTTTGGAACATGGCGCGGCAGGGTCCGCACACAGGCTGCGGACTGTACGCCTGCTCGAAACACACGCCATCCCCTGCCAGCGCATCAAGGCACGGTGTGATGGGCAGCGGCTGACCCATGCAGCCGAGCGTGTCCCAGCGCTGCTGGTCGGTAAAGTAAAACAAGATGTTCGGGCGCATGGAAATTCCTCCTCACCTGATTGAGCCGCTTTCTTCGTCCGCTTCATTTGTGCCGGTATATTTGCCCGGGCTTGTGCCGGTCAGCCGTTTGAATGTCTTGATAAAGTGGAAATAGTCGTTGAAGCCTACGCGGTCGCATACCTCCGCGATGGACAGACTGGTGGTGGCCAGCAGTTCCTTCGCCTTCTCCACGCGCAGCTCCGTCAGGTATTTGCGATAGGTTGTGCCGGATTCGCGGCTGAACAGACGGCTGACATAGGCAGGCGTCATGTGGAGGACATCCGCAAGGGTGTTCAGGGACAATTCGTCGGCGTAATGCCGATGAATGTAGCGGATGATTTGCAGAAAGTGGATGTTTCCGCTCTCAAACGCCGTGTCCGCAGGCGCTGCAGGTTCTTCCGCCAGCCGGATGAGATCGCTGAGCATCTCCTGCACGCTGTCGTACATGGACAGCAGATGACTCAGGTCATAGGCATATCCGCTTTCGTCCTCCTCGAAGGATGGATCAAAGCGATAGTTGTGCACCATGTTGCTGATGCGGAACGCGCAGCCGATGCTGATGTCCGGCAGATGGCTCTGCATGTCCCGAAGCAGCTGTGCAAGGCGTGCGTCATTGCGCCCGGCAATCGTATCCTGCAGCCGTGAGAGTACGGCGCGGTCGTTCGCTCCGCAGGTGCAGATTGCCTGATGCTTGCCTGTAATGAAGCAATTGAGTGCCATTGCAACCGCCGTGCGCAAATCAGAGGGCAGCGTTCCGGCACTGCTCGGTGAAGTCAGGTAGCCCAGTCCATTTAACTGATAGCGGCGAACGGTTTCATCCGCCTGCGTCTGCGTCAGCGGCCGGTCGAGAAAAAAGCAGGGACGTCCTTTCCGGCTGCGGACACTGCCGTGCCCGAGATGAATACGCTCGGCATTGCCGCCATCCGCTGCAGCGATATAGAAGCATTCGGGATTGAGCCCAAAGCTGCGCAGCGCAGCTCGGATGGCATCGGTTTGTTCCTCCGCAATCGCGGCTGCAAGCTGCTCTTCGCGGCTCGGCGCATCGTTGCGTTCCAAGTGCAGCACCGCCTTTTTGAGGTATGCGCACAAATCTGCCGCATCAATCGGCTTCAGGCAATAGCCGATGACGCCGCACTCAAGCGCCTTCTGCGCGTAGGTGAAATCTGCATGACCGCTGACAATAATGCCCTGCGTGTCCGGCGAAAGCAGCGTCAGCTCATGAAGCAGCTCAAGGCCGCTGCCGCCCGGCATCTTGATATCCGACACGACGATGTGAAACGGCTGACGCTTTGCCAGCGCCAGCGCCTGGGCCATGCCGGATGCTTCACCGGCAACCTCCAGATTCATCGATGCCCACGGGATGCTCTCCTTGAGCGAAACAATCACGTTCTCCTCATCGTCCACAATCAGCACCCGGTACATGATGTTTCCTCCTTTTGTGATTCTTCCGCCCGCTTGATCGGCAGCCGAACCGTCACCTTTGTGCCGCTGCCGGGCGCACTGTCGATGGTCAGCCCATACAGCGCACCGCAGGACAGCCGGATGCGGCGATGAATGTTGCGAAGCCCGATTTGTCCGCTCTCCGGTGCTTCATTGTCAAGTGAATTTCGGATTTCTCCAAGCTGCTCAGCGTCCATCCCCTCGCCATCATCCTGCACGACAACAAGCAGAGCATTTTCTTCCGTATGGGCACCGATGTACAAGGTGCCTTCTTCTTTATTTTCCAGCCCATGAATGACGGCGTTCTCCACCAGCGGCTGCAGCAGCATTTTCGGCACCATCAGCATCCGGCAGCTTTCCGGAATGTTCATAATGGCATCGAAACGGTTGCCGAAGCGCGTCTTCTGGATACGCAGGTATGCATCAGCAATCTCCATTTCCTCCAAAAGCGTAACGATGACAGCGCCCTTGATGCTGTAGCGCGAGATTTTGCCGATGGCGGTGGCGATATCGGCAATTTCCGGCACGCCGTGGCGAATTGCAAGCCCTTTGATGGATTCGAGCGTATTATAGAGAAAATGCGGGTTGATCTGACTGCGCAAATGGGCGATTTCCGCCTTCTGCCGCTCGATATCCGCAGCGTAGAGCGTTTCGACTGTCTTGACGAGCTGAGCCTCCAGGGAGAGAATCTGCGAAAGCATGCCGTTGAATTCGCTGCTCAGCTCGCTGATTTCGCTGCATCCCGTCAGCTTCAGCGGTTCCTGCATGGCTCGTCGGTCACCGCTGCGGATGGAATGGATGCGCGCGTGGAAATCTCTGAGCGGCAGCACGACGCCGCGCAGCAGCAGGAGAAATGCAGAAAACAGGAACAGGGTGAACAGCACAATCGCGAGCAGTACATACAGGCGCGTTCCGTCTAAATCGGACGCGGTTTCCCACTTGTCGATGGCGCTGATGATATAGAAATCGGAATCCGGCATGATCAGGCAGACGTAGTCATACCGCTCGGTGGACATGTTGACCGGGCTGCTGCCGGAAACATTGAACAGTTCACTGTTGGCGCGGATATCCGCCTCCACCGCACGGGCCGTGCTGTCATCATCGCGGAAGGGATACAGGGATGCTTGGCTGGTACCGAGAAAATGATGCGCTGTCTGGCTTGTCTGCTCGGGAAACAGCGCGCTGTCCGCCGTAAAGTGCGACAGGTTCACCGACAGAAAAAGGCAGCCGATCGGCTCCTGACTGCCGCTTGAAAACACATTGCATCCGAACACGAGGAACGGCTGCGGCGACTCATTCTGCGTCAGCAATCGCGTATCGACCATGCCGAGGCACTGCACGCCGCGGCGGCTGCCCATCTGTGCCCAAAGCTGATCCAGCATCGCGGTGGAGTAGATAACGGAGCGATGCGAGTGATGTCCGACAAGGGAAATATCCGGTATGTCAGAATTTGTCGCGACAAAGGTGAAAAACGTATCGGACAGCCGCCTGACAAGCGACATCGTATTTTCATCGAGTGGATCATTCAGAAAGGACAGCACATCGTCATTCGATGCCAGCAGACCGCTGATGTTCGTCACGCGCAGGAACAGGTCATTCATGCTGTAGGCATAGGACAGGCTGCTGTTCATGGCATATCCGTGGTTCTTCTTGGTCAGCAGATCGCTCACGCCTTGATACGCAGCAAGACTGAGCGCGGCAAAGGACAGCGACAGTACAACGACAATCGCCATAAACTGTGTTCGGATGCTGTGTCTGCCCATGCGCAGCCCCCTTCCGTGCAGGTCGCGTAGTGCTTGAAAACGATTTGATTGAACGATGGTTTTATTATACCACAGCCGATGCGCGTTGGCTATATGGAATTCCTCTGTCGGAAGCAAAAAACAGCAGA
>CAVFPH010000017.1:0-19843 GCA_963624325.1 bacterium | reverse complement strand
GATGCGCGTTGGCTATATGGAATTCCTCTGCCGGAAGCAAAAAACAGCAGATTGGATCAAATGGACAAGCAATGACATAAAAGGAACAAATTAGACCATTTTTTGTATACGGAAGTTCGGCTATAATAACATTACGATCAACCGGAACAAAGCGTAAGGAGCGAATGCAGCATGATGGCAATGACCCGTACCCGGCGTACCGGCAAACTGTGGCGGCGAATGTGGAATTGCCGTACGTTGTACCTGCTGATTTTACCGCTGATTGTCTGGTATGTGATGTTTTGCTATATGCCCATGGCGGGCTTGTATCTGGCTTTCGAAAAATTCTCCTACAAGGGCGGCATCTGGGGCAGCAAATGGGTGGGCTTGCAAAACTTCCTGGCCATTTTTACGGACAAGGATTTTATGATCGCCCTCAAAAACACGGTCGTCTTCAGCCTCGGCAAACTGGCCTTCCACTTCCCGATTACCATCATCTTGGCGCTTGCGCTCAATGAACTGCGGCAGCCGCGCATCAAAAAGCTGTATCAGACGGTGTTCACCTTCCCGCACTTCATTTCATGGGTTGTGATGGCGGGCATCCTCAAAAATATGTTTGCCTCCAACGGTGTCATCAATCAGGTACTGACGGTCATGGGCAAGGATACGATTTCGCCATTGCTTAGCCTGACAGGTTTTCGGCCGTTTATCTGGCTTTCAAACATGTGGAAGGAAGCCGGCTGGGACACCATCATCTATATGGCGGCGCTTGCCGGTATCGACCCCGGCCTATATGAGGCAGCGGAGATTGACGGTGCAAACCGCTGGCGCAAGATGTGGCATATCACCCTGCCCGGCATTCGCTCTACCATTCTCATCATGCTGATTCTGGAAATCGGCCGCATTATGACAACCGGCGCAAGCTTTGATCAGGTGTTCAACCTCTATTCTTCCCCCGTTTACGATGTGGCGGACACCATTGATACTTACATCTACCGCACTTCCTTCGGCGGCACAAAGAACTTTGGCTATACGACAGCCGTGGGCTTAAGCAAATCCATCATCGGCGTTTTGATGATGCTGGGCGCAAACAAGCTGGTCACTGCCTGCGGTGAGGACGGACTTTTCTGAAAGGAGCAAGCCTATGGAGACGACACACAAAAGAAGCAAAATACGTGCGTTCGATGTCATCCTCATTGCAGTCTTGGGCCTGCTTGCCCTGATTACGATCTATCCGTTCTACAATGTTTTAATCCTCTCCTTCTCGAACATTGGCGCTCAGTCCAAGCACACGCCCTACCTGTGGTTCTGGGCAATTGACTGGGAAGGCTACAAGACCATTGTTTCCGACGAATACTTTTTCATTTCCCTGCTGAACACGCTGTTCGTCACCGTCGTCGGCACGACCATCAATATGCTCCTCTCGGTAAGCGGCGCGTATGTGCTTTCCAAGCCGCGTCTGCCGGGGCGCAACTTCCTTTTAGTCTTCGTGGTCGTCCCGATGCTCTTCTCCGGCGGTATGATTCCCACCTATCTGGTCATGAAGGATTATGGGCTGATTAACTCCATCTGGTCGATGATTCTGCCATGGGCAGTCAGCTCCTACTATCTCATCATCATGAAAAATTACTTCCGCTCCATTTCGCCCAGTTTGGAAGAGGCTGCCGTCATTGACGGCGCGGGGGATTTGCAGATTCTGATTAAAATCATCCTGCCGATTTCCTTGCCCTTCACCATGACATTCCTGCTGTTCTATGCCGTGGAGCGCTGGAACGAGTGGTGGAACGCCTACCTTTACATCAACGAAAAGAGCCTCTACCCGCTGCAGATTTATCTGCGTGAGATTCTGATTAATATGAACAACCAGCTTTCCCTGATGGCGCAGATTAACTCCGGCAAAAGAATTCCCGCACAGTCCGTGCAGATGGCAACCATCATCGTAACCGCCCTGCCCATCCTCTGCGTCTACCCCTTCGTGCAGAAATACTTCGTTAAGGGCGTTATGATCGGTTCTATCAAAGAGTAACCCATGCTTCTGGCCGCAAGTTTGCGGTAGAAATAAGTCGGAGAGGTGCAAAAGCATTCTCCGAGAAAAGAAAAAGGAGGACTCCCCATGAAGAAACTGTTGACCTTCCTGCTGGCTCTGATGATGGTGCTGTCCATGTGCTCATTCGCATCGGCAGAAGAACCCATCACCATCAAGATTGCCCATTGGGACGTGGAAAGCTCGCTTGTCGAAAACGATGCGATGCGTGAGTATGTCGAGAATAAATTCGGCATCCGCCTCGAAGCGATGAACACCACGTGGGACGACTATGTTCAGAAGATTCAGGCTTGGGCAGCCGCTGACTCCCTGCCGGACATTTTCTCCATCGATGCTATCTGCACCCCGAACTACTATGCGTGGATTGAGGACGAGGTTGTTCTCGGCCTGCCCGCTGACCTGAGCGCGTACCCGAATTTGGAAGCGTATCTGGATGTTGCCGACATTCAGGCGCTGAAGATTGACGGCCGGCTCTACTGCATCCCCCGCAAGACCTATCCGAGCGACTATTGGATGATTTGCGACCGCACCATCGCCTATCGCTGGGACTTGGCTCAGGAAGCCGGCATCACCAAGGAGCCGGAAACCTTTGACGAATTCCGTGAAATGATTCAGGCCATCATCAAGGCTGACCCCGAAGGCAAGCAGATTCAGGGCTTGACTTCCCTGCAGGCTAAGCAGCTTGACGGTTTCCTCTTCACCTACAGCATGCCCGCCGCCATGTCTGACGGCAGCGGCAGCGACTATAAGTGGGTCAAGGGCGAGGACGGCATCTATCGTCCGCGTTACTTCACCACCGATATGCTCTCTACCTTCCAGCTTGCCCGTGATATGTATGTGGAAGGCACCATCGAAAAGGATTACGCTCTGACGACTTCCTCCACCGCGACTGAAAAGTTCCTGACCGGCCAGTCTGCTGCTATCTTGGGCGGCGGCGGTGTTGCGGCTTGGTATGGCCGCCTCGGCAAGAACTGGGCAGAGGCCAATAACGGCGCTGACTTCACCGAGGATGTCCGCATCCTGAAGATCCTTGAAGGCAAGGATGGCCAGAAGACTTTCCCGATGTTCCGCACCGCTTGGTCTGAATCCTACATCTCCTCTCATGTGGATGATGCGAAGCTCGAAAAGATTCTCCAGCTCTACGACTTCCTCGTTTCCGCCGAAGGCCAGATGCTGATCAACTGGGGCTTTGAGAACGTTGACTATGAGATGAAGGACGGCAAGGCTGTGTCCCTGCTGGATGGCGTCTCCCTGAGCAGCAAGTATCCCTGCGCCGGCTTCCTGAACAATCTGGCAAGCTGGGGTCAGTCCAACACCAACCGTGACTATCCGACGGATGCGCCGACCGAATGGTATCGCGACAACGACTTCTCCCTGCATGAGCAGGCTGAGGCCACCGGCGAAATGCCCTCCTTCGATATGCGCATTACCTACATGTCCACCCCGCTCAAGGACAGCTTCGTCATCAATCAGGCCGATGACCTGATCAAAGTCATGATGGGCACCAAGCCTGTTGAGGACATGGTGAACGAACTGATTAAGGAATACGAAGACAAGGGTCTGCAGGCGATGATCGATGAGGTCAATGCCAAGGCTGCTGAGCTGGGCTATTAAGCTCAATCTGCGCCAAACACCCGAGGGGAGCGCACACGCGCTCCCCTCTTTTGTCAGAAAGGAACCGGAAATGGCAGAACATTTGGATTTCGACCGGATTGCAAGGGAGCTGGGCGCAAATGTGCCGATTCACTTTGCATCGGGTTCCGGCGGCATCGAACTGCACAAGGCAAAAGATGGCTGGTCGGTGCAGGTGGAACAGCCGTGGATGGCCGGACGCGCCGTCGGACTGATTCAGGCAAACGCAGACGCGCCGGATGGCCTCACGCTGCACGAAACGCCTGTGTTTGATCGTCTCGGCGTCATGCTGGACTGCTCTCGCAACGCCGTGCCGCGCGTGGAGACGGTTAAGCACCTGCTGCGCATCCTTTCGCGAATGGGCTTTTCCACGCTGCAGCTGTACATGGAAGATGTGTTTCAGCTGGCGGATTACCCCTATTTCGGCTACGGACGCATGGGCTACACCGATGACGAACTGACGGCAATGGACGATTACGCTGCGTCGCTTGGCATTGAGCTGATTCCCGCCGTGCAGACGCTGGCACATCTGATGCAGACGCTCAAGTGGGATGCCATGCGCGATTATGTGGACGTGAATGATATTCTGCTGGCGGACGACGAGAAGACAATGCAGCTGATTGAGGCGATTTTTGCGAAGATGCGCAAATGCTTCCGCACAAACCGCATCAATATCGGCATGGACGAGGCGCACATGCTGGGGCTGGGCAACTATCTGCAGAAGCATGGCTTTACCGACCGCACGCAGCTCATTCTGCGTCACTTTGAGCGCGTCCATGCGTTGGCAAACAAGTACGGCTTCCGTCCGATGCTGTGGAGCGACATGTTTTTCCGGCTGGCGGCCGGCGGCGAATATTATCAGGCAAACTGCAAAATCGATGCATCTGTCGGCAAAAAGCTGCCTGAGGACACAACGCTCATCTACTGGGATTACTACAGTTTCGACCCAAAGCATTACGATGACATGCTAAGCGCGCATCTGCAAATCACGCCGAACATTGCCTTTGCCGCCGGCGCGCGCAAGTCCAACAGCCTTGTGCCGTGCAATCACTTCAGCATTGAGTGCGCGAAGCATGCGTTCCCGGCATGCAAGGCACGCGGCATTCGGGATGTGTTCGTGACGGTTTGGGGCGATAACGGCGCGGAAGCATCGCTGTTCGGTGTTCTGCCAACGCTGCAGTACTGGGCGGAGCTTTGCTGGCGCGGCACGGCAGAGGATGACGCGCTCCGCACCGCCTTTTCCGCCTGCACCGACGGCAATTGGGATGATTTCCTGGCGCTGGGTGAACCGGTCTTTACGCCGGACAATCCCAAGCCCGGGCGCATCGCCGTCAACGCTTCCAAGACGCTGCTGTATGAGGACATTTTGACGCCCCTGATTTCCGGACCGATGGATCTTCCCGCATATGCGGCACATTTGGAAGAATGCCTTGCGCATCCTGCTGCGGAGAATCCGCTCTGGCGGCCGCTGTTTGACTGCAGCGATGCCTTTATGCGGCTGCTGCTGAAGAAATGCGTGCTGACGCATGATCTGCACACGGCATGGCAATCGAAGGATTGCGAAACGCTGCGGCGCATCAGCGAAAACGCCCTGCCGGAGCTGTGCCGCTTGCTGAACGATTTCATCCGTACGCTTCACGCGCGTTGGTTATGGGAAAGCAAACCTGCCGGAATGGACGTGCTCGACTTGCGGCTCGGCGGCATGTATCAGCGCTTTCGGACGACGCAAGAGCGTCTGAACAGCTACCTGAGCGGAGAAATCACGACCATCGATGAGCTTGACATTGCGCTGCTGCCGTTATCAGCGGTTGCCGCGGCACAGGGACACAGCGAAGGCCCTGCCCCATTCTGGCACAGGATCGTCTCAGCATCCTCCGTCGCGGAAATATAATGGGAAGCATGCGGAAAGGACTGCTGCAAATTGCTCTGCAGCAGTCCTTCAGACTATCAGCAAGGTTATCTCGGCGTAAAAAATGGTGTTATAATATGGGTGTGTGTGAAGGAGTAAAGGTTGGCGTGAAGAAAACGAACAGCCAAATTGCCACTATATTTTCTGACAGCAGAAACCAACGCAATAAGAACCAAAGAAGATGAGAAAATGGAAGGGTTCAAGGAACTGCATGTCCTGATTCATGGTAGGAAAAGGAAATAGGCGCTATCGTTAGCGACCTTGAAGCTGCGGTAGCTTTTATTCAGAATGAATGCAGCGATGAAGAACTGTACTGGGTTGCCGAAGTATTTGACGATGTCATGGAAAAGACCCGAAGCTTGGACTTTCTAAATTGCATTCGCCGGCGTGTACAGACAGTTAAAGACGATAGAGAAAGAGCAGAATGGTTTAATTCAAGAGTATTGCCCGAAGTCATTTGACATGAATTCGTTTCCTGCCTCGTATTTTGATGCTTTCATTGCCAAAATGAACCTGCGCCCAAGAAAATGACTTGGATGGAAATCCCCAGCGGAAGTTTTCTATGGCTCCGTGCTGCACTTGACTTGACAATTCAAGCTTCCTTTAAATCAAACCAGATGACAAATATTGCTTAAGTCTATCGGGGAAATTTACCGTCATTCCGTCAACCCCGTATTCACACATCTGCTTCATGTAAGTGTAGGCATGGTATCCCGAGATCCCCCATGCACGGACACCGAAGCCTGCTTCACGTAAAGCCTTAACGCTTTCATTTGTCGTTTTCTCGGCCTGCGGGCACATTTCTTCGCCGTTTATTTCTTTAAGCTCCTTTATGCGGTCTATTCCGTTGCTTGCGGTTAAAAGCCCGACTCTAACGGTACTGTCTATCTTTTTTGCTTTTCGGAGACGCTCAAAGCCGAAACTCGTAACAGTGGTTTTGGGCTTGATATGAAATTCATTGATCAAGTCAATAACATCCTGCTCTGTATCGTCAACTTTCAGCTCAATTGCAAAATTGATATCATATTCCGCAAATTTTTCTAAAAATTCACGAAATGTAATTATTCTGTCGTAATACCCGGTCGTACAACAGCCATAGACCTTGACTCTTTTCAGTTCTTCAAGCGTATAGTCCGAAATTTTACCTGTTGAATCGGTCACTCTGTCAAGTGTATCATCGTGAAAGAGCACGAGGACTCCGTCCTTTGTTCTTTGTACATCTGTTTCAATTCCGTTTGCTCCTTGGAGAAGTCCCAAGCAGAAGGATGACAGCGTGTTTTCGGGAGCATATTCGCTTGCGCCTCTGTGAGCATAGTTTATCACAAATTACACCTCTTTAGATTTTCCGGCATCTTATCTCCCTTAGAGAAAAATCCATACAGCGGCGTCCTGTTTTATCGCCCATTGATTTTTCGGACTCAATGGCAACTTTTTCAGGCAAGGAATTCTTCCCGCAACGTTACACCGAATTCTTTTGCGATCGCACGCAGGTTGTCATCTGTGATGGTTTGACGAATTTCATGGCCCATGCTCATGGCTTTCACATAGATCTCGGCTGCCTTTTCGATGGTATGCATCAAGCCGAATGTGGTGTCAAAATCCGGGCCTGAGCAAAACAGGCCGTGATGTGTCCATACCACCGCATCGAATTCGTTCATCAATTTGCTGGTGGCCTGTGCGATCTCCGCACCGCCCGGAACCATCCAGGGAACAACGCCTACACCGCCGGGGAACACCACCGGGCATTCCGTAGCGCTTTTCCACAGAACACGTGTAAAGTCGCGGCTTGTGAGCGGCAGTACATAAGTCAGCGCGATAATATTTGCAGGATGCGCATGATAGATAACACGACAAGCACCATTTGTTGCAGCGGTGCGAACAGAATGGTTCAGGAAATGCGTCGGGAATTCGCTTGTCGGGCGACCTCCGTTTTTGAGTCCCCAAACAATGCGGTAGCTGTCGCCGCTTTCGCTGATTTCCACAACGCAAAGTGAATCTTCCGGATCAAGGATCACATTGCGCATGTACTTGCCTGACCCGGTTGAAATAAAATACTCACCGGCAAGGTTTTGGCCGGTCACACCCATGCTCACCCATTCGCCGGGATGCTCATAAAAGAACGGACGCGCCTGCGCAACTTCTTCTTTCGTCATGCGGTATGTTAAATTGCCGCCGTTGCGTTCGTGCCAGCCCTGCAGCCAGCCGTCATTGCACATGCGAATATATCCTTTGACGAAATCAATATCTGTAAATTTCATTGCTGTATCTCCCTGATTTAAAAGTCTGTTTGTTATACTCTTTTGCTCAATACGTCGTGTTCATACTGCTGCACCATGGGATACCATTCATCCTCCAAGGGCACATTGCAGCGGCGGCAGTATTCATCCCAGATTTCTCCGAATGGCATCACTTTCAGTGCCTCCTGGCGCACCATCAGCTCGGTAAACTGATCGGAATCCTGCAGCTTTTTTAGCTCGGCATAAGGCATCAGCAGCCCCATCAGCAGCGCCTTTTGCACATTTCGGAAGCCTGTCACCCACGCAGCCACGCGGTTAATGGAAGCATCGAAAAAGTCCAGCGCCATGTGCACTCGGCCGTCCAGCCCGCCGCAGCTTACAATCTCCTTGCAGAGTTCTTTTGTTTCATCATCCAGCAGCACAACATGATCGCTGTCCCAACGAATGGGGCGTGTAATATGCAGCGCCAGTTCCGGGAAAAATGTCAGCAAAGCGGAAATTTTATCACTGACAACCTCAGTCGGATGGTAATGGCCGTTGTCCATCAGCGGAATACACTTGCCAGGATTCATGGCCGCATAGCTCAAGGCATATTCTGCGCTGCCTGCAGTATATGCCTCTACGCCGATACCGAACACTTTTGACTCCACACAGGGTTTGACCTTGTCAAAATCAAAAGGTTCGGATAGGATCTCATCCATACTTTCTTTGTAACGCATCCGAGGACCCATGCGGTCGGCAGGAATGTTTTTGAAACCGTCACCCGTCCAGATATTCATGATGCACGGCTGGCCCAGTGACTCAGCAAGGTATTGACTGATGCGGATGCAGGCCTTGCCGTGATCAACCCAAAAACGGCGTGTTTTTTCGTTCGGAGATGTCAAAGTCAACGGATCGCACATCGGATGAGAAAAGAATGTCGGATTGAAATCACATCCCAGGCCACGCGCTTTGCAGAACTCCACCCATTTTTCAAAATGCTTGGGTTCCAGTTTGTCACGATCCACCCAACTGCCGCTTTTTTCATCGAAAATCGCATAAGAAGCGTGAAGATTCATTTTTTTCGTGCCGGGGCACAGCTTGATGACCATGTCGATATCTGCCATCAGTTCTTCCGGTGTACGCGCACGTCCCGGATAATTGCCCGTGGTTTGAATACCGCCTGTCAAAGGCTTTGTCGGGTCAGTATCAAAGCCGCGCACATCGTCACCCTGCCAGCAATGCAGGCTCAGAGGTGCTTTGCGCAGGGCTGCCATGGCCGCTTCCGTATCGACGCCGATTGACAAATAACGTTCCTTCGCGTATTCATACATCGTACTCATCGTTATTCTCCTTATTTCCCTTTGGGTGTATATGTCACAAGGTCAAAACTTTCTCGTTCTGTCTGCCGAGCATGTTCCAGATTCTTCAGTTCGCCGCCGGCAATCCACTGGGCAATCAGGTTGCCAAGTGCCGTCCCTTCAACGGGGCCTGCAACAACACGCAGACCGGTTGCATCGGCAGTCATCTGATCCAGTGTCCTGTTTTGACTTCCGCCCCCAACAATATTCACGGTGTCAAAGTGTTTGCCCGTCAGCTCTTCCAAATTTTTGATGGAAGATGCATATCCCTGAGCAAGGCTATGGTTTACCACGTAGAGAAGCTGCTCCGTTGAAAGCTCTCCGCCGCCCTGCTCAGTTACCGCATTCTGAACTTCCGTGAGCATGCTCTGAGGTGCAAGAAAACGATTGTCTGCCACATCGATGATCCACGGGACGGGGGAAACTTCTGCTGCGATTTGAGCCATCTCCCCATATGAATATCGCTTTCCCATCTCGCTGCGAATGCATTGCAGCATCCACATACCCATGATGTTTTTCAGATAGCGAATTTTCCCTTGATAGCCGCCTTCATTAGTAAAGCCGTTTTTAAGGCTGTCTGTTCCGGTCAAAGGCATGTCGTTTTCTGTGCCCAACAGGCTCCACGTGCCGCTTGAAATATAGACCGCACGGCTGCTATCCGACGGCACCGCCATAAACGCACTTCCCGTATCGTGCGTGGCAGGAAGAATCACATTGCAGGTGAATCCCACTTGCTTGGCTACATCCGGGGTCAGCTGTCCGAGGCAGACCCCGGGCATAACGGGTTTGCGGAAAATATGCAGCGGAATGCCTGCTGTTTTTAGAAGTTCTGCATCCCAGTTTCTGGTTACAGGATTTAGCATGCCGGTGGTAGAGGCATTGGTGTACTCGTTCACCTTTATGCCTGTCAGCAGATAGTTCAGATAGTCCGGAATCATCAAAAATTCCGTCGCTCGTCCCAGGTGCTCTTGCGGCGTTGCCATCAACTGATAAAGCGTATTGAAAGGCTGCTTTGCGATCCCGATTCGACGGTAGACTTCGGCAAAAGACAAGCTTTTTTCAAGTTGTTTATCCATGCCTGCCGTGCGATTGTCACGATAGGCTATGGTGTCGCCGATGATCTGACCTTTTTCATCCAGCAGCACATAGTCCACGCCCCAGGTATCAATGCCTACAGAAACGGGAATTTTACCCTGCATCTTACATGCGGCAAGCCCTTTAAGAATATGCTTCCATAAACTGTCAAGCTGCCAGCACAGATGACCGTTGCGCTGCACCATACCATTTTCGAATCGGTAGACTTCCTCCAGCACCATCTTTCCATGTTCGATATGTCCCAGAATATGGCGTCCTCCGGACGCGCCGATGTCGATGGCTAACGCGTAGTTCATGATAATCTCCTGCTTCTGTATATTTATCTTCATGACAGCCTTCCGTGCTTTACGGAACGATTAGAACAATTTTCCGTCAGAAAAGCGCGAATAATTCCGCTTTTCTCGGTATGGCTGCCTATGCAAGCGCCGCTTATGCTTTCTTACTTTTCAATCTGCGTAACAATCGGGGCACCAAGCATGCCCGTACGCCGCAGCTGATATTCATATGCCCAGGTATCTCCCGTCGACCTCCAGAAATTCGGTGAGCAGTAAACACCTTTCTCCTCATTCGTATTGTGAACAGCACCGAATGTGTTGAATCGGTTTCCGTATACTGTCACATCCAGGTGATGCAGTCCGGGCTCCACATTTTCTGTCGTAACGCTGTAAGGAGAAATGGCAATCTCTCCTTGGCGCTTTCCGTCCAAATCCACGGCAATGACCGGCGCACGGAACTTTGTAATCGCAATATTCACCGGCTTTCCGGTTCCCTGAAGTTCCAAATGATATGTCACTTTTCCGCCGTAGAATGGCAATCCCTGTCTGGTCCAATCGTCAAAGTACATTTTTCGTACCGGGGCGATCACAGTCGCCTTGTCGCCTGCCACACGGACGCCGAAATCTCCCAGCAGGAACATTGCTTCCACATCTGTTTTGCGTCCAAACGGCATAGAAACGATCAGTGTATTTTCACCGGGATTCAGTTTTCCGAGCTTCACGCGCATAATATCCCGATCCACGTACCGTCCGACAGGCGAATTGGACACTTTTTCTCCATTCCACTGAATTTCGCAGTCCTGAGGATGCTCTAATGCCAGTTCGACGTTTTCGACAGCAATTTCGGAATAAATCTTAAACCGTAAAGTCAGGGTATGCGGCTGATCGTTTTTCTGTGCATGAATGCACCAAGGCTGCGGGAATGCTTCCATGCGGAAAGGATATCCGAGCTTTTCACGGAATTTGTTGTCCAGACGCAGAATTTCTTCGCGTTTCTGATACTCGCCGCCGTCAAAGGCATATTCTGCCATGTCCAGGAGCAAAACATTTGGCTCGGACAAGGTGATTTCCGCCGCATCCGGGATTGGCAGCGCGTGGCAAACAGGCTTTTCCGAGACATTGTCCATTCGGCAATCCCCCACAGCCGGTACATACCGAAGCAAAAGGCTGTCTTGGCCATGCAGCGTTGCCGCAACATAGGTATATCCGTTTTCTCGAGTTACATTCGCCCGGTGAATTTCAGAATTCCACGCGTCATATACGCTCACATTCCATGATCCGCGCATACGGACGGTAATATGCTGTTTGAGGGTACGGTCGATATTCTGAAGCGGCGGTTTATGCGCCACGAACACCCATTTTTCCGTGCCGTCCTCGCGCATCTGGGTAAGCAGGTTCTTTGTGTGCATGCCGTTGGATTCAAAGATGTCCAAATCGCTCACACCATCCAGCGCGCTTAAGAGCTGCTGCTGCACAAAGGGAACATACTCACATTCTTCGGCAAATTCGCGCACTTCTTTGTTGGGTTCACCTTCCAGATACTCCGGCAGGTAACCTGTGAAAATCACGCGGCCGCCTGCTGCGCGGAAGGCACGCAGCATATCCAGTGTCGTTCTGCGCATTGTCAGCATATTTGGGGCCAGCAGGACAGAATAACTCATCTCGCCGATTTGCACGCGTCCGTCCGTTATACCCTTGTACAGCTGCGGCACCAGGGATTCGGCAATCAAATCAAAGTCCTTCGTATCGCCAATCAGCCATCCGCTCAACTCGTCAAAGTTATCATTGAGCGCACGGCGCAGCTGTCCGGTCTTCTCTTCGCTTCCGTATGCCAGCCAGTAGCTTTCAATGGGGTGCAGCACGCCAAGGTTAACCGCACATTTTCCGCGCGTCATAGCCGTGCCGACGCGGGCAAAATAGTCCTCTACCTTTTTATATTCCCGATACCACGGGCTCTGGTAAGCAATTGATGCCGGATAATCGCGCTTTGCCTCGCCGGCCATGCTTGTCCACGAAAGGTGCGGAACACGCAGCGTAACTCCCAATGCAGCCTGCCAATCGCCAAGCAGCTTATGGCCTCTGAAATCAAAGTCCCAGTTCGTCACGCCATACAGCTCATCCAGCATTCCCTCACGGCCAAACTGATGCACAGCGCTTTGACATTGCTTGCAAGTATTGTACTCTATACGCAGCGCAAGCATATCAATACCGGGCAGCTGCATTTTGCGATAGAAGCGCATTGCCTCGCCCACGGCGCGTGTCTGGCTTTCAAGCGTAGGTTCCCACATCACATGACCCGTCAGAGCAATACCATGTGATTCACACCAATCGCCAAGCTGATCCGCGTAGGCGCTGACAAAACGTTCCGTAAGATGGTCATGATAACGATAGCGCGTAACCGGGTATCCTTCCTTGCGGTCAAAGAAGATTTCCGGAAGATGCGCCATCAAATCTTCGCCGTACTGCTTCTGATATGTCTGCGGGAAATCATCGGTAAACGGTACGGAAATCATCTTTCGATCCGTTGATTTCGCGAAATTATTCTTGCGTGAAAACTGCGGTTCATCCGTAAAGATCGATTGAATCGTCTTGCCGAACTCATCCCCCACGCAGCGGTAATACGCTTCATGCGTGGTTTTTATAAATTCCCGTGTCGCCTCCGGATCAAGAAGATTGGCATAAGCGGTATCGTTGAACCACGGATTGTCGCCCGAAATTTCAAGATAGGCATACCACAATGTGTTAGGATCAAGATTCCCCGCTTCCTCTTCCGAAACGCAGCGGTATTCCTTGAGCCATCCATCATTGTCCAGCGTGACCGAATAAATCCGCAGCAGCTTGCGATGGTCACTGCGCACACATTTTCCGTTGGAGGATTTATTGGCCTGACTTTCCTCCTCCAGCAGCCCTATCGGGGTGGGAGAGAATATCAGCACGCGCGCGCGGTATTTGTCATCCTTCGTGATATATCCGCCGCCATAGCCGGAAGGCCAGCGATCCTCATCGTACAGCCACGCGTGCATGCCCTTTTCCTTTGCGCGCAGCACGGCATGGCGAATACGTCCCATGAATTCCTCTTGCAGATAAGGCAGATCCATGCCCGTTCTGGAGTGCAGATGCGCGCCGTCCATGCCCATTTCCTTGAACATGTCGGTCATAAAATCGATATCCGCATCTGTCATTTTGCAGTTCCACGCCCAAAAAGGCGCACCGCGATACTCCATCGGCGGGTTGTAAAATTCTTCGTCCTTATAAGGCGAATTTTTCCCGGCATACAGCATTTTTTATTTCCTCCGTTCAGATTACTTCATTGTTCCGTTTTCAGTATACCATTTTTCTTTAATTCCAGCAAGATTACACCCGCATATCCCGCGAAACCGTGACAGCAGCTTCCGCGATCCGAATCATTCTCCCACAAGGAACCGTTTTCACGCACCATAAAGCCGAAATATCCGCGAATTTCCCGCAGCGTCTGTTCATAGCAGCCATTATCCATCAAGGCGATCAAGCGCAGATAGTTGCCGATAAAGGCGTTTGAGAAGTCAACATTCGGATATTTATTGTTCTGCTTGCGGCCCGGGCCGAAGTCTTTGGTTAGCTTTGTCCACAGTTCGGGATACAATTCGGGCGTTGCGGTTTTCAGAGCAAAGGCATAGTACTGGCAGGTTTCCGTGGTGTTCTTCGTACGGACAAGACAGCCGTTTTCGCGGATGGCGTTGTCTGCAAAAAATTCGCCGTTAAAGCTCAAATTGCGAATTGCCTTACGCACGTCTTCGGCTTTTTTGATCAAATCGGCATCGTTGTAAGCGTGACCCGCCGCTTCCAAGGTTGCTGCGTACAGCATATTCGATGGGAAGTTCACGCCGCAGGTAACATCCTTGTGATTGGCACGCGACCATTCCACAAAGATCCAGCCGGGCATATTTTCAATCAACCCAAGCTCGTTTTCATAGGGCTTGACGGCATTCAAAATGCCGTAGACCATGTTCTTAAGGTGCTCGACAACTTCAGGATCACCATTCCGGCGTTTTGCATACTCGGCAATTTCAATAATCGCCCAGAAATTCCAGTTAATAATAAATTCGCGTCCGCCGACGTAATAAGTATCTCCGGGATACAGCATCGGCACAATGCCCTCCGGGGCTTCCGGATTCATCCGATAGCAGTCTGTCCGATAGAAATTTTCCAGGAAGGATGTCTCAACATCATTTTTTCCGGTAAAGGCATACTCGCACCTTCCGGTAAAGAAGGAATCGCACAGCCAGCCGGCACGCTCGCGGGAGGGGCAATCCATGAAAATGTCCGTCGCGTTCTGCCGATAGGAATTAACTGCGGCGTCAAAAATGTTTTCAAGCTCCGCATCCTCAAAATGTTCCCTGGGAATATGAACGCCGGCCTGTTCGATCAGTGCCAAGCGATCTATCTGAACCGTTCCCTCGGTAACACAGATTTTAAGATACTTGAAGCTGTTTGGTTCAAATGAAAGGAAGTGCTGCTTTCCTGCCGGAATGTCCAAGCGCATCGCGCCCAGCATGTTCATGCGCCGCGGCACAACATCGCCGTCGGTCAGCACTTCATCGTAAATCAAATACAGGCGTGCATCGTTTTTGGCAGTCACATCCAGCTCGATTAGTCCCGCACGCTCGCGGTCAAAGGCATACAGCCGTGCCTGTCCTGCCGAGAGCGCTCCCGTTCCCGCTTCGCGGCGCTCGGTAAAGGCAAGGGAATGTGTTTCAAAAAACAGGTTGCACTCCTCATGCTCAAAAAATTTCGCGTATCCCGGCTTCAGGTAGTGAATATTATCATTGAACGGCGAGCGCCCGAAAGGCATCAGCTTTTCGGGAACTTCGCGCTGCCCGATTGTGAAATCGGCAAGCACGGATTCAGGCAGATACTCCGTGCCCGAGAAGGGCGCTACCCGACGCGGCAGATATTTGGGATCCGGAAGCGTCTCCAGTTCCTGCACTGCGCCGGGCGCTCTGTGGAAATCATAAACCTCCGTATAAACGCGCTGACGGGACATCTTGTCCGTAAAGCGCAGGCGCGGTGCATATTCCCGGCAGGCAATCGCATCACGCCCCGTAGCAAGCAAAACATTGCCTGCTGCGTCCAGAATTTCAAGATTTAAGAAGGATGGATACAGCGAATACTGAAAGCAGCTTGTGTAATATCCGGCAACCAGGATGCGCAGCTTTCCCATGCCTTGCACACACCATTCGTCTATTCTGAAATACCCATCGCCGGCGCGCGCCGGTCCATAGGCAATCAGCTTTTCATCGCCGTACAGATGATATGCGGTTGACGCTGTCATGTGCACCGTTTGAGCGTCCTTAGGCAGCGAAATCTCAAATTCAAGGAACAGATTCAGCTCCTCGCTTCTTCCCTTGGCCCATACCGGCTTGGATTCAATAAACACTTTCCTTCACCCCTCAAAAAAAGGATCGGCACGTTCCGGCCGTGCCGATCCCGTAAATTCACGGATTAGTCTGCGTTGTACTTTACCATGTAGTTATCGTAAGCAGTCTGGCACATTTCAATCGCTTCTTCAATGCCCATGCTCTTCAGGGTTTCGACATATTCGTCCCAATCCGCATCGATGTCACGCACGCCGGTGATGAAATCAACCGCGCTCGCTCTGTAATAGGTCTGGCAATCGGGCAGGATAAAGCTCAGGGATTCGCTCTCTTCCACGGTCCACTTGATTGACGGCCAAAGTACTGCGCTGCAATCAGTCAGCGGCTTGCGGAAAAGTTCTGTATCCAGACTGGCCTCAATTATATCCTCCTGATGATCCCACATGGAGCTTTCGAACCAGATCGGGTGAGCAGAGGGATAACCCTTGCCGCCCTGAATGGCATTGTTCATGCGGAATTCCTGGATGCCTATATCCTCGGGCTTATTGACCCAGTGCCAAGTGGTATGCTCTTCATCCATCCACTCCCATGAAACGCCTTCAACGCCCATCCAAGCCAGGGTTGTGCCTTCTTCGCTGTAGAGATAGTCAACATACTGCAGAGCGATTTCAGGATGCTCACAGTTGGAGGTAATCACAAACTGGTTGCCGCTGCAGGAAGAACGCTTATTCGTCAGCTTATTGCCTTCGTCATCCGGGAAGGAAGCAAGGCCCTGATAATCCCAATGCAGTTCATTACCAACGGTTACGAACGCGCCGCTCACGCTCAGAGCGCCGATGCGGTTGCTGGTGCCCTTCAGCTTGTAAGTATCATTGTCCTGCGTGAAAGCTTCCGGATCAAGCAAACCTTCATCATACAGCTTCTTGAAGAAACGCAGGGCTTCCTGCATTCCGTCAGTAATGTAAGAGTTCTGAACTTCGGTTGTGCCGGGATATACGAACATGCCGTAATAGTTGTCCGGGTATACCTTGAACGCATGCATCAGAAGACCAAGGGCGGACACGCCGCGCAGGGACAGCGGAATCTCGTCATTGGGATCGCCGTTGCCGTTTGCATCCTGCTCTTTGAATGCCTTCAGTGCAGTGTAGAACTCATCAATCGTCGTAGGAACTTCAAGTCCGACATTCTCAAGCCACTTGGTATTGATAACGTAATGCGTGGTAATAGAGCTGGTGGTAACCTGCGGCAGGGAGTATATAGCACCGTTTTCATCAGTGATTGCAAGGCGAATCGTCTTGTCACGCTCCATCAACGCATTGAAGTTCGGTGCATACTCTTCAATCATGCCGCTCAGGTCAATAATCTGACCTGCGCTTGCCAGGGAAGCTACCTGATCATTTGACAATTGTCCGCGGAAGAAGATGTCCGGCAAGTCGCCCTGTGCCAGGCGCAGCGCGAGCTTTTCGGCGCAGCCATCCTCGGTAACGGATTCCCATTCTACGTGAACGCCGGTAATTCTCTCCAGCTCCTGCATTGCAGCATTTTCGCTGAAATCAACAGTTGCCGCACCGCCGAGGACTCCCCAACCGGTCAGGGTAACGGGGGTGCCTTCGATGGGGTAGGTGCCCAGCACATCGGCCATGGCCGTGCCCGTCAGCAGCAGGCACGCGCAGAGGAACAGAGCAAACAGTTTCTTCATGAGTGATTCGACCTCCTAAATTATTATTAATCAGCCCTTGATTGAGCCGATCATAACCCCTTTTACAAAATACTTTTGAATGAACGGATACAGGATCATCATCGGGACAGAAGATACGATGATGACACCGTAACGCACCAGCTGTGCAATGTACTGCTGCTCCTGCACGGAAGCCGCAGAAACGTCCGCGCCGCTCATGTCATTCTGGATCAGAATCTGACGCAGGAACAGCTGCAGCGGGAAGAGATTGCGGTCCGTCAGGTAGATCATGGGGCCAAAGTAGCGGTTCCACGTGCCACTTGCCACATACAGCGCAATAACCGCCATGATTGCCTTGGAAAGCGGAAGTACAATGTGAATGAAGCTTCTGAAATTGGTGCAGCCGTCAATGGCCGCCGCCTCGGTCAGATCCTTGGGAATTCCCTGGAAGAACGTGCGCACAATGATCACGTGGCTGGCCGAAATGGCACTGGGCAGGAAAATCGCCCATACCGTGTTGATCAGTCCGAGCTTGTTTACCACCAAGTATCCCGGGATCAGGCCGCCGGAAAAGAACATCGTGAAGGTTACCATGAACATAATCGGCTTACGCAGCATAAAGTCACTGCGTGAAAGCGGATAGGCAAAGGTAATCGTAGCAGCAAGGGAAATGATTGTACTGACAACTGCATAAAAAATCGAGTTGCGATATCCAATCCAGATTTCCTTAAACTTCATGATGCGCGCATAGCCATCCAGGGTAAATTGAACCGGCCGCCAGGTAACTTTGCCGGCAACCACCATTGAAGGATCGCTTACGGAGGCAATCACAACAAAATACAGCGGGTATGCGACAATCAGGAACAGGACGAAAAGCAGAGCTGTATTAACGACGCCGAATATGCGATCGCTCCGGGCTTCCCGAATGCTCGTCTTTTTCTTGGCCATATACGCCCTCCTCACCAAAGACTTGTTTCGCTGATGCGTTTGCTGATAGTGTTTACTATAACCAGCATCACCAGAGAAATGACCGAGTTGAACAGACCGACGGCCGAGGAATAGCTCATCTGGTTCTTCAGAAGACCCATCTCGTAAACATACGTGGAAATCACCTGCGCATAGCGAAGGTTCTGGTCATTCTGCATCAGATAAACCTTGTCAAAGCCGACACTGAGCAAATGTCCGCTGTCCATGATCAAAAGGATTGTAATGGTCGGCAGAATGTGCGGAAAATCAACGTAGCGGATGCGCTGCAGGCGGCTTGCACCCTCCACGGTGGCCGCCTCATGCAGCTCGGGCGATACGCCGGAAAGCGCCGAAATGTAGATGATTGCGTTCCAGCCCATGTTCTGCCAAATGCCCGACCAGACATACATGTGCCGGAAATATTGCGGTTTGCCAAGGTACAGGATGCGGTCCAACCCCAATGCTTCCCGCAAGTTGTTCACCAATCCATATGACTGGCCAAAGAAAACATTCAGCAGGGAGACCAGCACGACCACGGAAATGAAGTGCGGAGCATAGGATGCCATCTGCACGACCTTTTTGAAGCGAGCATGCTCATTGGAGTTCAGCAGCAGCGCCAAAATGACGGGGATCGGGAATCCTGCCACCAAAGAATAAAAAGCAATCAAGAACGTATTGGTCATCAGGGATTTGAACTGATAGACATTCAAGAACTTTTTGAACCACTTCAGTCCCACCCACGGGCTGCCCGTTATGCCATACGCCGGGCTGTAGTTGCGGAACGCAATCTGCACGCCGTACATCGGCCAATACTTGAATAGAATGTAGAATAGCAGCCCCGGGATAATCATCAGGTACAAATCATAATTTCGATGCATATCCATCCCGAGACGTCTAAACCAGCTTCTCTTTTTCTGCACTCCCATGCCTCCCTTTTTGTTTCCGCACAAGTTCATGGTTTACCATGGCGTCCGGTTTACATTCAGTCTCTTCATGCGGCGGTGAAGCCGCCAAACGGATGTAAAAAGCAGCCCGGCAAACATCCGGTGTTGGAGCAGCAATGCCTGATTTCATCCGTTTTGCATCATTCGGAGCCAAAACATAAATCAAGCAGTTACCATTTGGTGATACGAATACGGCATCTTTCCATCGTCGACGCTCATACCGCTATTTAAGAGTATAACATTTATTTTTGCTTTGTAAAGCATCTTTTCGATTTTGGCAGATATTTTGACAATTTGTCAATTTTTTTGAAACTTTTGGGAGGCATGATCCGGCCAAAGCCGCAGAAAAAAAGCGCTGCGGAATGGCGGAGTGTTATCAAAATGCCCTTA
>CAVFPH010000016.1:0-29492 GCA_963624325.1 bacterium | reverse complement strand
AAGCGCATACAGCCTTTGATGCGAAGGACCGCTGCCGATGTTCCATCTCCCGCTCTTCCCGCCGCAAAGCTGTCCCTAAGCAATGTCAGCTTTGCGTATCCCAATCGCAGATGCATCTTTTCCGATTTGTTCTTTGAGGCTGCCCCGGGGCAGATCATCGGCATCACAGGGCCCGTTGCCTGCGGAAAGTCAACGCTTGGCAAAATGTTTTTGTGTGAATATCCGTATTCCGGCAGTATTCGGTTTGGCAATCGAGAGCTTTCGCAGATGACTGCTTCCGAGCTGGTTGGCGCGGTTGCCTATCTGGGGCATGATCCGGAGCTTTTTGACGACACCATCGAAAACAATATCCTGATGGGCGATGCATCGGATGCGAATGAATACCTGCAGGCCGTCTGTCTGGATCAAGAAGCGGCGGCAATGCCGGACGGGCTGCAGACGCGCGTAGGGAACGGCGGTATCAGGCTGTCCGGCGGCCAGGCACAGCGGCTGGCTTTAGCCCGCACCCTATGCCATCTAAAGCCGATTCTCATATTGGATGATCCGTTTTCCGCGCTGGATCGCGCCACCGAAGCACAGGTTTTTTCGCATTTGAAGGCATTGGCCCAAAGCAGCATTGTGCTTCTGATATCCCATCGGCTGTACCTGTTTCCGCAGATGGATCGGGTGATCTACCTAAGTCACGGAAAGGCTGCCGTCGGTACACACGAGCAGCTGCTTGAGAGCAACGTAGAATATGCGCAGCTGTTTAATGATCAGGAAGGAGGCCGGCAGGATGAGGAAAAATGATCGGATTATCCCGATTATCGGGCAGACCATCCGTCATACACCGTTTTTGTCACTCGGCATCCTGTGCGCCGTCGGCGGTGCGATTGCCTTTTCGTTGATATCTCCGCTGATTTTGGGCAAGATTGTAGATGCGCTGTCCGTCGGCCAAGGTTTATCCGTTCAAACGGCTTGTCTTTACTTTTTTGCACTTGCCATGACAGCCCTTATGGAATCTCTGCGGGAAAGCGGGCTTACCCTGCTTGGGCAAAAAATTACCCACGCTCTGCGCAGCCGCATGATGGACAAGATGTGCCGTCTGGATGCCGATAGTCTCAATCACATTGAGCCCGGTGCGCTGGTTTCCCGTTTTGTCGGGGATGTGGATACGGTAGAAAGCCTGTTCACGGGCGGCATTGTCAGCATGCTTGCCGATATATGCAATATTATCGGCATTTTCGCCGTCATATGGTGGAAAAACAGGGGCCTTTCGCTGATCCTTTTGCTTTTGCTGCCTTTGCTTTTTATCTTTACGCGTCATGTGCAAAAGCGGATGCTGGCGGCACAGCTGGCCAATCGGCATGCCGTCAGCCATGCGTCGGGCCTGGTGCCGGAGTCCCTGCACAACATCCGCACCATCCGCACCCTCGGCAAGGAAGCATACATGGAAAAGCGCTATGATGCCTGTATCGAGGACAGTTACCGCGCCGTTGAAAAAACCAACTTCTACGATGCAATCTACTCTCCCGTTATTTTGATATTAAGCGCCGTTGTTGTTGCCGTTGTCATGCTGCTTTCCGCTTCGGGCAATGCCGATACCCTGAATCTGTTTGGCATGTCGGCCGGTACCGCCGTGGCGGTGATCAACTATATTTCGCAGATCTTTTCCCCCATCGAAAGCCTGGGCATGGAAATTCAAACCATTCAGTCAGCCATTGCCGGTGTCAGCAGGATCAATGAATTTCTATGCAAAAAAGAGCTTGAAGCGCACCAATCCCTTTCTCCGCTCAAAAAGCCTTGCACGGCAGAAGCACAGGTTGAAATGCGCAATGTTACCTTCGGGTATGATGATCATGCCGTGCTGCGCAATTTGAGCCTTCAGATTCACGCGGGAGAGCAGATAACGCTGGTCGGACGCACGGGTGCGGGCAAGAGTACCGTTCTCAAGCTTTTGCTTGGGCTTTATTCACCGCAGACGGGCAGCGTACTGATCAATGGCATCCCCGCATCCGATATTGCCGAAGCGGACCGCAGGAAGGTATTCGGCTATGTGGAGCAGCGTTTTCATTCTGTGCCGGGCACCGTTCGCGACCAAATCACGCTGTACGATCCGCGTATCGACGATCGTATGGTACGCAATGCCGCGCGGCTTGCCGGGCTGGCCGACATCATTGATTCGCTGAGCGATGGTTATGACACGCCGTGCACCCGGGATCTGTTTTCGCAGGGGCAATGGCAGCTGCTTTCCATCGCGCGCGCCGCAGCCGCTGACCCGCGCATTCTGCTGCTGGACGAAATCACCGCCAATCTGGATGCCGAAACCGAAAATACCGTACTGCAGGCATTGCATCGCGTCTCTGCCGACAGAACGGTGATATCCATTTCTCACAGAGTCGGGGCGCAGACCGGCCGCATTATTGCCATTGAGCCGAATACTTCAGTTATCATCCCATAAACAGCGCCGGCTCACTTCCGAGCCGGCGGCTTTTTATGCATCTGTCTGCGCTAAAATATAGTCCATATAGCGGCTTACGATATCCAGTTTGGTATATTGATACAGCATGCGTGTTCCGACCGCGTCCTCCGCTTCATTGAACAGAAGCCTGCCGTGATCGTAAATAAAATCCACGCCGATCAGCGCTGAATGCAGCTCTTCTGCTATGGCGCAGGCAATGCGGCGAGCCTCATCGGGAATCTCCGTCGGATGCGCATGATGATGCAGACCGAAGTTGCTTCTGAAGTCCGCATCCTTTGATTCCCGCAGCATTGCCTGCACACAGGTTGTCCCCAGCATGTAAATGCGCAGATCTCTGCCGGGCGTATCGCACAGCGGCTGCACAACCGCCTGATTGGCATAATCGTGGACGGCACTGCGATAGGCAACCTCATCCCCGCACAAACGCACCTGGCGGCCTCCGCAGCCGCCTGCGGCCTTTACCACAACGGGATAATCAAACGGGCATGGAGCATCCGCGGTTACAAATGCCGTATCCATCATGGGGGCAACATTTTGAAACAGCATGTGCGTGCGGCGCTTATCATTGAGCACTTCACAGGTGTAGGCATTATTGAACACGCGAATTCCCATCTGCTCCAAATGGTGTGAAAGCAGCGGATGTTTCATCCGCATCACCGCAAAATCAGGATGCAGATCCTGCCCATTCACCTGAAAAAACGGCGCATTTGCCCGCAAGCCGAAGCTGATCTCCTCGGCTTGCACAAGTGTCAGGCTGATCCCGCGCCGGGCGCTCTCGCCCATCCATAGGTCGATAAAACCTTGGTTGCGCGCAATTTCCGCTGCATCGTAGCAAATTATTCCCCGCATACCCTTCTCCGAATATACTGCAAAATATGTTCCGCTGGATTTACCCCCGTAGCCGCCAGCAGCCCCGAAAAATGCGCATTGCTGTTCACCTCGCACACCATGGGGCCATTTTCATCCTCCAGCAAATCCACACCGCCAAAATCAAGGTTCAATGCCCTGCAGGCTGCGCAGGCCAATTCGCATTCCCGCTCAGTCGGCAGATAAGCCATCGCCGCTCCGCCATGCTCGATATTTGCGCGGAAATCGCCTTCCTCATTTCGGCGCTCAATCGCCGCAATCACCTTGCCGCCCACCATAAACAGGCGTTTGTCCCGTCCGGCACTGCAGGCAATAAAGCGCTGGAAGAGTGCGGGTTTGGCACCGATGCGATTCAAAATTTCCCGTGCCTCGCGTTCATCATGTGCCAGATACACCTGCTCGCCGAATGAGCCGCAGCCTTCCTTAATTACCAGCGGCCAGCCAAGCTCGTACCCTACACCCTCCAAAAAAGCCATATCCCCGTAGCCGAGTCCCGGAAATGTCTGCGGGCACAGGACGGTATCAGGCTGGCGAACCCCTGCCCGCTCCAGTGCAAGATAGGTCAGCGTTTTATCATCGCACAGCGCAATGGCTTTTGCACTGTTGAACACCGGCAGGCCGGCTGCTTCCAGACTGGCGGCCACACGGATATCCTTGTCGTAAAAAAGCACAAAATCCGTCTTCAGCCGTGCGTTGGCAGGCAAAAGCATAAAATCCGTGTTCACACGGGGAATCAGCGTGATACCCGCTTTTTCGGCAGCATGCTCAAACAGCTCCCGCATCCTTGCGAAGCTGCCTTCCCGCATAAATTCATTGGTAACAAGCAGTCCTTTCAAGCGCTCACCCCGATTTACTTTTCGTGTTTTCGAATTTTTGCCTCATGTCCCTGATCAGAGGGATGATAATACTCATGATCCTTTATTTCGTCCGGCATGTACTGCTGCCTGACCCAATGTCCGGGATAATCGTGCGGATATTTATATCCGCTGCCCGCACCGAGCCGATCTGCGCCCTTATAGTGGGTATCCCGCAGCGGCGCAGGCACCTGCCCCCGGGCAGACTGTGCATCCTGCATGGCTGCGTCAATCGCGCAGACCACGCTGTTGCTTTTGGGGCTTTCGCATACGGCAATGATCGCCTGCGCCAGGGATAATCTGGCCTCTGGCATGCCGATCATCTCCAGGGCCTGCCCGGCGGCAACAGCCTGCAGCATGGCAATGGGATTGGCCAAGCCCACATCCTCGCTGGCATGGGCGATGATGCGCCGTGCCAGCATCCGGGGATCCGCCCCGGCATAAAGCAGACGGCTGAACCAGAACAGTGCCGCATCGCTGTCCGAGCCGCGCAGGCTTTTGCAGAAGGCAGACAGCATATCATAAAACAAAGTATCGTCGCAGCGCACAACGGGCTTCTGAATGCTCTCCTCCGCCACGCCCAGGGTGATATGAATGCCGTCCTTTCCGGTGGGCGTGGTCAGCGCCGCCAGTTCCAGTGCATTGAGAGCCGAACGTACATCCCCGTTTGCAACCCGCACAATGTGTTCCAGTGCATCCTCATCGATATGCACGTTCATATCCCCCAGTCCGCGCTCATGATCATCAACGGCAGAAAGCAGGATAGCACGCACATTCCGGTCCGTCAGCGGCCGGAAGGCAAACACGCGGCAGCGGCTGACAATGGCAGGCGTCATGGAAATCATGGGGTTTTCTGTAGTGGAGCCGATAAAGCGGATCAGCCCTTCCTCAATGGCGGGCAAAATGCTGTCGGACTGTGCCTTGTTCCAGCGATGACATTCGTCCAGCAGCAGATAGGTGCTCTGTCCGTACGCGGCACGGCGCTGCGCGGCCTCTTCCAGCACCGCCCGCACGTCTCCGACGCCCGATGTAACGGCATTCATGCGCACGAAGGCCGATTTGGTATGCGATGCGATGACGTGGGCAAGCGTCGTTTTTCCGCAGCCGGGCGGGCCGTAAAAGATGCTGGATGTCAGCCTGTCCGCCTCCACTGCACGCCGCAAAAGGCGTCCGGGGCCCAGCAAATGCTCCTGTCCGTAAAACTCATCCAAGGTGCGTGCACGCATGCGCTCGGCAAGCGGCGCGCTTTTTTTGATATTTTCTCGATTCAGTTCATCCAGCAGTGTCATGCCCTATCCTCTACCGTCAGGTGAGCCACGCAGCCGTCGCTCCCCCACTCCCAATATCGTTTATATGCGCCTGCGGCGGCCTCCATGTGCATCAGTGCAATGCCGAGATCCACGCTGTTCGTGTTTTTCCCCATCAACCGCAGGGATCGCTGTGCATAGCTCAGCCGCCATGGCTGAAGATTGACTGCCGACGGCGCAATGCGCACGGCTTCAGCCGCGTGATAGGCCCATAGCGGCCATTTTTCCGGCGCGCTCAGACAAATCTGCGCCATGCTCTTGCGATGCCTGATAATTCTCTCCTGCGGTGTTTCCGCATGACCCAGCGCAACCACGGCAATCAGATGTTCGCCGTCCTGCAGCAGCTCCTGCCGGATCTCATGACGGCGGTACGTCCCCGTCACCCAGCAGGAATTCAGCCCCATCGCAGCAGCCTCCAGCACAAGTGCTTCTCCGCTGATGCCCGCCAAAAGCTTCGGGTTTTCCGTGCCGTCCCGTGCAATGACATAAGCACATTTTTCCGTGCCGTGAATGCGTTCTGCCAGCGGGATGCCGAAAAAAAGCCGATCATCGCATTCCGCAATCACAATCCGCGTGCCCGGCAGGCATACGCGCGCCGCAGCGTAATTGAGGGCAGACAGCTCTCCGCTGTCCGGAGATGACGCAAAGGCACGGCAGCTGTATCTGCTGCTGATTGCCTCATAATAACGCGCACACTGGGCGGGAGAATAGAAACGGTTTAGCGGGCAGGACGGCATGTACTTTCACCCCTTCATATTCTAAGAATACCACGGCATGAAGCAAAAAACAAGGCACAGCGCAATTTCTTTCCCTGTGAATCTCCGCGTTTGCAAATTGTCCCTTTTCGGTGTTCATTAACGTTTGTTGACATTCAGTTGACGATACTACTTCATAATGCCTGTGTGTACGCCATTTGTGCATGCACGGCATTTTTTCTTTGCTGAAAGGATTAGCACCATCATGAAGATTAAGATCACCTCGGACAGCACATGTGACCTGACGCAGGAGCTGCTGGATCGCTTTCATGTTTCCACCGTTCCGCTCTATATTATCATGGACGGTGTATCCTACAAGGACAGTGTGGACATCACCACTGACCGTATTTTTGCCCATGTAGCGGCCGGCGGTGCGCTGTGTTCCACTTCGGCCGTCAGCGAAAGTGATTACAAGGAGTTTTTTACCCGCGAACTTCAAGGCTATGACGGTCTGGTGCACGTGACGCTCAGCAGCAAAATGTCCGCCTGCTATCAAAACGCCTGCAATGCCGCCAAGCGCTTCAGCCACGTTCAGGTAGTGGATTCTCTGAATCTCAGTACGGCGCAGGGTCTGCTTGTAATGGAAGGCGCGGAGCTGGCACAGGATCCCGCGCTGGACGAAAAGCAGATTGCCCAGCGCATGCGGGAAATTGTCCCCAAGGTGGACGGCAGCTTTGTGCTGGAAAACCTGGAATATCTGCGCAAGGGCGGCCGCTGTTCCACCGTTGCCGCGCTGGGAGCCAATTTGCTGGGGATCAAGCCCTGCATCGAGGTGCATGATGGGCAGATGGGCGTTGCGAAAAAGTACCGCGGTACCTACGAAAAAGCCCTTCGCAATTATGTGCGGGATCGTCTGGAAGGCAATGACACCCTGCGCACTCACCGCATCATGATTACGCACACGCCGGTGGATGACGGCATTGTGGATATGGTGCGCGAGGAAATCCTGCAGTACCAGCCATTCGCCGAAATTCTGCCTACGGAAGCACGCGGAACAATCAGCTGCCACTGTGGACCAAATACGCTGGGCATTCTGTATATACACAAGTAAAGCATATCAAAACGCCGTCATGCGGGAAAAGCCCGTATTAACGGCGTTTTTTGAACGGCGGCATACGTTCTGCTATGCCTTGTCCGTTTTCTTTTTTCCGATAGGCATCTGGGCAATCACAACGGCGGCAAGCATCAGGGCACAGCCGATTATTTCCGTCGTTTCCATGGTTTCATGCAGTACGATTACGCCCGCAATGGCCGAAAAGACGGATTCCAGGCTCATGGTCAGCGAGGCAATCGCGGGCGGGGTGTCCCTCTGCCCTAAGATTTGAAGGGTATAGGCCACGCCGCAGCTGAGTACGCCCGCATACAGCAGTGCCCACTTTCCGGCCCAGAGGCCTGCAAACGTAATGTCCTCCGTCAGGATGGCAATAGGCATTGTCAGGCATCCCGCCACAAAGAACTGAGAGCAGCTGAGGGCTACGCCATCCGCTTGCGGCGCAAAGTGCGCCACCACGATAATGTGGCATGCGAACAGAAGCGCGCTTGCCAGCATCATCCAATCGCCAAGCCCCAACGAGAAGCCTTCTCCCGATACGGACGCCATCAGGTACATGCCTGCCACGGACAGCGGCACGCCGATCCATACGCCTTTTTCGGGCTTGCGGCCAAGCAGAAGACCGAGCAAGGGAACCAGCACAACATAAAGCGAGCTGATAAAGCCCGCTTTGCCGGCCGTGGTATACTGAAGTCCGATCTGCTGCACCGTTGCGGCAGCAGCAAAGACTGCGCCGCAGGACAGGCTTGCGGCAATAGGCGGCATCGGGCCGCTTTTTCCAAGCCGTCTGCGCAGCAGTACCATAGGCAGCAGGGACACAAAGCCCAGTACTGCCCTGAAGGACTGAAAGGTGATGGGGCCCAGGTGTTCCATGCCAATCCGCTGTGCAACGAATGCTGTGCCCCAAATCAGCGCCGTGCACAGCAGCATCAGGCTGCCGCTTGTTTTTTTCATGTTTTTATTTTAGCACACTTCTGCTTTTTTCACAACCCCTCCCACCGAATTTTCGTGATTTCAGGCGGCAAAAAACGAATGCAGGCAAGGATAGATACTTTGCCATTTCAAACGCGCAGACCGGCGAAATTGACAGCCAGTACATTGAGTCGAGCGCAAAGGGTGCAAGTCGGTACTGCGGCAATACATTGGACTTTGGCGAAGTGTTCCTGTAAAGCACAATCCTGCTTTTTCGTAATTTCTGTTTTAAATTTTTATATACAGATGCGTTAAAAATGTGTTATACTACGCCTGTATGATCCGATAAAGGAGGAATTTAGGATGGACGATTGCAAGATGTGCATGGTTCCGCAGCTGCAGCTGGATGTAAACCACATGATGTCCGCTACCCTTGGGGAGCGCGGCATCAGTGAGCAGGAAGTTGCCGCTATGCAGGATGCAGCCGCTAAGGCTTACGAAAATGTTTGTGCTCACCGCGGCAAGGGCTGGCTGGGCTGGACCGAACTGCCCTATAATCAGGATGCCGTAATTGACGATATCGAAAAGACCGCCGCCGAGGTACGCAAGAACTTTGATACCTTTGTGGTACTTGGCATTGGCGGAAGCGCGCTGGGGCCCATCGCCGTGCAGCAGGCGCTGAATCATCTGCACTATAACGAGCTGCCTGCCGAAAAGCGCGGCGGACCGCGTTTCTATGTAGAGGACAACATCGATCCGGAGCGCATGGCTGCACTGTTTGATGTGATCGATGTTAAGACCACCTGCTTTAATGTGATCACCAAGTCCGGCGGCACTGCCGAGACCATGAGCCAGTACCTGATTTTCACCGATGCGCTCAAGAAGGCTGTCGGAGATGACTGGACAAAGCATGTGATCACCACGACCGGTGCAAACAGCGGAAACCTGATCAAACTGACCCGTGAAAACGGCTTCAAGGCCTTTGTTGTGCCCGACGGTGTAGGCGGACGCTACAGCGAAATGTGCCCCGTCGGCCTGTTCCCCGCAGCAGTCTGCGGCATCAATATCCGTGCCATGCTCAAGGGTGCCGCCTGCATGGACAAGCGTTGCCAGAGCGGTGATGTATGGCAGAATCCTGCCCTGCTGGAAGCGGTTTTGCAGTATATCGCCACCGAGCGCGGCATGAATGTGCAAGCCGTAATGCCCTACGCTGACAGCCTGAAATACATGGCGGACTGGTTCTGCCAGCTGTGGGCTGAAAGCCTCGGCAAGAACGTCACCCGTGACGGCAAGCCCTGCAACGTAGGCCAGACCCCCACCAAGGCGCTGGGCGTTACCGACCAGCACAGCCAGCTGCAGCTTTATACTGAAGGACCTTATGATAAGGTGATCACCCTGATCAAGGTCGGTTCCTTCCGCAGCACGGTGGAAATTCCCCATGGCTGCGAAGAATTCCATGACGTTGCCTTCTTGGGCGGCAAGACGCTCAACCAGCTGATTGAAGCCGAGCGTCAGGGGACCGAGTATGCACTGCTCAAGGCAGGCCGCATGAGTCAGACCATCACGCTGCCCTGCGTCAATGCCGGCACAATCGGCCAGCTGATGTACTTCTTCGAGCTGACGACGGCTTATGAAGGCGAGCTGCTCAACATCGATGCTTTCAACCAGCCGGGTGTTGAAGAAAGCAAGGTTGCGTCTTACGCCGTGCTGGGCAACGAGGCCGAAAAGTATCGTGCCAAGCAGGAAGAAATGGCCAAGCGTCCCGCGCTGAGTGAAAAGTATATTTTCTGATCAACCGACAATTGCGAAAAACGGGCCCAAAGCATTGCGCTTTGAGCCCGTTCTCTGTTTATATGGTTATGTTCGTCTTTACTGCTGGATAAAGGTAAACTGCTCCCACGGAATGTTTACCTGCGCATGATGGCTCAAAATATCGTCCACATGCATCAGCAGCGGGAAGTCGGAAAGGTTCAGTTCGCCCTTTTCTGCCCGGATGCGAACAGCCCGCGCCACGCGGACGGCCACCACCAGCGATTCCAGCGTTACGCCGTTCAGTTCCTTCTTGGCCTCGTCAATATCCAGTCCGCGGCCAAGCAGGATGCCCACCAGCCGTGTGCGTCCGCCGTATACCGTCACATACAAATCGCCCACACCGACCCACAGGTTGTTCATATCCTGCACGCCCTGTGCGCAAAGCAGGCGGTACATTTCCTTTGCGCTCTGGCCGAACACGGCTGCCTGAGAATTGAAATGCAGCTCACTGTCAAGGCCGAAGGCACGCTGGTTCAGACCGATGGTCAGCGCAATGCCAAGCGCGTAGCCGTTTTTCAGCGCAACGGCACTTTCAATGCCCGTTACATCGTTAGACAAGCTGATATGATAGTAGTCCGTATGCATCAGGCTCCGCGCCAGCTCCAGTGCCTGCATATCCTTGCCGCAGAAGGCAACCTCGGTCTGGTCATGCGCTACCAACTCATAGCTGGTGCACGGGCCGCCCACAGCGCAAAGTGGCAGATGCTTGTGGAGCTCATCCAGCTTTTTCTGCCACAGATCGGGATACGTCAAAAGACGACCGTCCGGCATGTCCATCAGACCTTTGGTAACGGTTAGCAGCGGAGTGCCCTCCGCAATACGGGGCAGCACATAATCGCCGAACCAATCCACGCCGAAGCTGCTTACACCGCCGATAACCAGGTCAGCACCTTCCAGCGCCTGTTCCAGTTTCTCAATCTGATAAAATTGTACGCCTTCCGGAAAATCGCGGTGAAATTTCAGATGACGGTTTGTTTTGCGGGCATTGTCGATAATTTCACGATCCAGATGCGTACCCACAAGGCGCACTTCATTTCCGTTTTCGCGGGCAGGGAAAGCCAGGGCCGAGCCCATCATGCCTGAGCCCACAATTGTAATAACAGCCATATATTATCCTCCTTTTATGCCGAAACGCCGAGCAATACCTCTGCGTTTGTGCCATAGAAAATATCCTCCCGTCCCGATACAATGCGGCAGAATTCCTCCATCATGTCCCAATTATCGAATTGATCGAATTCATAGCTGTGGCCCCACAGGTAGAACAGTTGCGGATGATCGGGCTTGGATTCGACAAATTGCTTTGCCAGCTCCGGCAAACGCAAATTGGCGTGACGGCAGGTAGTCTCCATGCGCAGCAGATCGGAAGGCAGTTCAAAACCTTCTGTCTCGATGGTAGTACGGGCATAGCGGATTCCCGCCTCGCGCAGGGTGCCCACTACGCTGTCATTATATGTGCCGAACGGATAGGCCAAGCCCAGTATTTTTTTGCCAAGCAGCTGTTCCAATGTATCCCGACAGCGGTAAACCTCAGCATTCAGAGCAGCCTGATCAAGCAGTTCCATATGCGGGTGGGTATCGGAATGGCCGGCAACTTCATGGTTTTTGTATACATCGGCCAGTCGGTTTAATGGCAGATGGCGCACAGTTACGCTGCCTTTTTGGAAGGTACACTCCGGTGTTTGAAGGCCGGGATTCAGGTTGAATGTGCTGCGCAGATGATAGCGGTCCAGCATTTCGATCAAACGGATATCCTGCTCGACACCGTCATCATAGCTGAGCGTCAGCGCCTTCATCTTTCCGTTCCACATGGCAAAGTTTCGCCCTCTTTGCAGCAAAAGCACTGCCGCCTCAAAGGGCGACAGTGCCTGCATTTTTTATTCGGTTGCGTGTAATCTGGCAAGGGCGCGCTTCAGTTTTGCTTCGGCAATGGCAAATTGCTCATCGCCGCGCCGAAACTGCTTAAGCTGCTCCTCGGCTTTCTGCTGAGCAAGTGCTGCGCGCTCGCGGTCAATGTCCTCCGTCCATTCAAAGGTGGTGGTCATGACGCGGCAAACGCCGTTTTCCACGCTCAGCAAGCCGCTGTTGCACACGCCCACGCGGGTTTTTCCGTTTTCATCGGTCACGCGTGCCTCGCCAATACCCAGCGGAGCGGCAAAATCAATATGCCGTGCCAAGATGGCAACATCGCCGTTCACCGTGCGCAGGATCACACGCTCCGCCTGTCCGTCATACACCATACGGTCAGGCGTTACGATCTGCAGATGAAAGGTTGACATGCTTACTCACCCTTTTTCGCTTTGGCTACAGCCTCGTCAATGCTGCCGACAAACAGGAAAGCGCTCTCGGGAAGGTCGTCGTGCTTGCCTTCGATGATTTCCTTGAAGCCGCGGATGGTCTCCTTCAGCGGGACATACTTGCCATGATATCCGGTGAACTGCTCTGCCACAAAGAAAGGCTGGCTGAGGAAGCGCTGCACCTTGCGGGCACGGGCTACGATCAGCTTATCTTCATCCGAGAGCTCATCCATACCCATGATGGCGATGATATCCTGCAATTCCTTATAGCGCTGCAGAATGCCCTGCACGGCGCGCGCCACTTCATAATGCTCCTGTCCGACCACTTCGGGGGTCAGGATGCGGCTGGTAGAATCCAGCGGATCCACGGCGGGATAGATACCCAGAGAAGAAATGGCACGGCTGAGTACAGTGGTGGCATCCAAGTGTGCAAAGGTAGTTGCGGGGGCAGGGTCGGTCAAGTCATCCGCAGGCACGTAAACGGCCTGAACGGAAGTGATAGAGCCCTTATGGGTGGAAGTAATGCGCTCCTGCAAGGCGCCCATTTCGGTTGCCAGGGTGGGCTGATAGCCTACGGCGGAAGGCATACGTCCAAGCAGTGCCGATACCTCGGAGCCCGCCTGGGTAAAGCGGAAGATGTTGTCGATGAAGAGCAATACGTCCTGATTTTCGCGGTCACGGAAGTATTCTGCCATTGTCAGTCCGGATAGACCGACACGCATACGTGCTCCCGGCGGCTCGTTCATCTGGCCATAGACCAAAGCGGTTTTGTTGATAACACCGCTTTCTTTCATTTCGTTGTACAGATCGTTGCCCTCGCGGGTACGCTCGCCGACGCCCGCAAATACGGACAGGCCGCCGTGCTGCTTGGCAACGTTGTTGATCAGTTCCATGATCAAAACGGTTTTGCCAACGCCTGCACCGCCGAACAGGCCGATCTTGCCGCCCTTTGCATAGGGGCAGATCAGGTCAACGACCTTGATGCCGGTTTCAAGAATTTCCGTGGAAGTTTCCTGCTCCTCATAGGAAGGGGCAGGGCGATGGATCGGCCAGCGCTCTACATTTTCAGGATCCGGCTGATCGTCAATCGCCTGACCCAGCAGGTTAAAGATGCGGCCCAGGCATTTATCGCCGACAGGCACGGTGATGGGGCTGCCGGTATCAACGGCTTCCAGCCCGCGCACCATACCATCTGTGGCGTTCATGGAAATGCAGCGGGCAACATTATCGCCCACATGCTGCGCCACCTCGGCTACGATCTTGCGGTCGCCGCTTTGGATTTCAATGGCATTGAGCAGTTCGGGCAGTTGGCCGTCCTCAAAGCGGATGTCCAGCACCGGGCCGATCACCTGAACCACTTTGCCAATGTTTTGCTTGCTCACGATGGTTTTTTCTCCTTTCCCGATGCTTTATTCTTCCGCGCCGGCCACGATTTCGGTAATCTCCTGGGTGATGGCACCCTGGCGGGCACGGTTATATTTCAGCGTCAAATCGCTGATCATTGCGTCAGCGTTCTTGGTGGCGGCATCCATCGCCGTACGGCGGGCTGCCACCTCGCTGGCAAAGGAATCGCACAACGCGCTATAAATGCGTCCGGCAATAAAGTCCGGCATGATCCGCTGCAGCGCTTCCGCCGCGTTGGGCTCATAGATGGTGCAGGAGGTTGTTTCGACGGTTTCGTCTTTCTCAATCGGCAGCAGCTGCTCGATCACGGCATCCTGCGACATCATGGAATGGAAGCTTGTGCAGGCAAGATAGATTTCGCTGAACTGTCCGTTCAGGAAGCCTGCGATCAGCTTATTGGCAATTTTATAGCAGCCGCCGACGCTGATGCTCTCCACGCGTGCATAATCGCTTGAAAGCAGCTCAGAGCCCTCGCGGTGATACTTTTCTATTGCCTTTCTGCCAAGCGGAAGGACGCAGGCAGGCACACCGCCGCAATGGGCTGCAACCGCCTTGAACACGTTGGAGTTATATCCGCCGGCCAGTCCGCGCTCGCCTGCAATCACCACATAGCAGCGTTTTCCCGTGGGGCGGGATGCAACAAAGGGCGTATCCAGCGATGAACAGCTCCGCACGGCAGCCATAACGGCCTCGCGGGAGACGGACGCATAAGGCTTGCTGTTTTCCATGCGTTCCTTTGCGCGGCGCAGCTTAGACGTAGCCACAAGCTGCATGGCCTTGGTAATCTGCCGGGTGCTTTCCACGCTTCTGATGCGCAGCTTGATATCCTTCATGGATGTTCCGGCCATGGAAAGCCTCCTTTACGCCTTGGTCTTGAGAAAATCACGGGTATAGTCGGTCAAAGCGGTCTTGAGCGCATCTTCGGTTTCGGCACTGAGCTGACCGGTGGTACGAATGGCTTCCAGTACATTTCCGTACTGGGCAGACATGCGCTCGTAGAGGCCTTCTTCGTATTCCGCAACATCCTCAGCCTGCACGTCCTTGAGGAAATCGTGCGTAACGGCATAGAAGATGCAAACCTGATTTTCCACGGCAATGGGATGATTACGGTTCTGCTTGAGCACTTCCACAATGCGTGCACCCTGCGCCAGGCGTGCCTTGGTATCGGCATCCAGATCGGAGCCGAACTGGGCAAAGCCCTGCAGTTCGCGGTACTGGCTGTAGAGCAGCTTCAGACTGCCGGCAACCTTCTTCATGGCCTTGATTTGCGCGTTGCCGCCTACACGGGATACAGAGATGCCCGGGTTTACGGCCGGCATGATACCGGCGTGGAACAGCTCCGTTTCCAGGAAGATCTGACCGTCCGTGATGGAAATAACGTTGGTGGGAATATAGGCGGATACGTCGCCCGCCTGGGTTTCGATAATGGGCAATGCCGTGATGGAACCGCCGCCGTACTGGGGATCAATACGGGCAGAGCGCTCCAGCAGACGGGAGTGCAGGTAGAATACATCGCCCGGATAGGCTTCACGTCCCGGCGGGCGGCGAATCAGCAGGGAGAGTGCACGGTAAGCCACTGCGTGCTTGCTCAGATCGTCATAGACAATCAGCACATCCTTGCCCTGATCCATAAAGTATTCGGCCATAGCACAGCCGGAATAGGGGGCAATGTACTGCAGCGGGGAAAGCTCACTGGCCGTTGCGCTGACCACGGTGGTATATTCCATGGCGCCGGCAGCAGTCAGGGTATCCACCAGCTGAGCGACGGTGGAGCATTTCTGGCCGATGGCCACGTAAATGCAGATCACGTCCTTGCCGCGCTGATTGATGATGGTGTCCAAAGCAATAACGGTTTTGCCGGTTTGACGGTCACCGATAATCAATTCGCGCTGGCCGCGGCCGATGGGAATCATGCTGTCGATGGCCTTGATGCCCGTCTGAAGGGGCACGGATACGCCCTTGCGCTGGATAATGCCGGGGGCATTGCGCTCGATGGGGCGGTACTCCTTGGCATCGATATCCCCTTTACCGTCAACGGGCTGACCCAGTGCATTGACCACGCGGCCGATCATCGCCTCGCCCACAGGCACGGATACAACCTTGCCGGTGCGCTCTACGGTATCGCCCTCGCGGATGCCCTCATCATTGCCCAGCATAACGATGGCCACGGAGTTTTCCTCCAGGTTCAGCGCCATGCCGTATTCGCCGTTGGGGAAACGTACAAGCTCGTTGGCCATGCACTTTTCCAAACCGCTGACGCGGGCAATGCCGTCACCGATCATCAGGATGGTGCCGGTATCGCTCTGGGTGATTTTGTTCTCGTAATTTTTAATCTGCTCTTTTATGAGCTTGGAAACTTCCTCGGGTTTTATCTGCATCATATCACCGCTTTCAGTAGATGAAGCGCGGCCTTACTTGCCGGCCAACGCCTGATGAATGGACTGCAGCCTGCAGCGCAGGGTGCTGTCATAGCGCTTTCCGTTCATTTCCAGAAGCACGCCGCCGAGCACCTGCGGATCAACCTTTTCATACAGGTCAATCCGATTGCCGGTCATGCTGCCCAGCTTTACCAGCAGCTTTCTGCGCTGATCCTCAGTCAGGGGCAGGCAGGTTGTCACTTTGGCCTCTGTTACGCCGTGATCGCGGTTATAGCGCTCACGGTATGCCTGCTCACAGCCCGAAAACTCGTGCAGTGCGCCGCGCTCGCACAGGATTTTGAGGAAATTGAGCACATAGGGATGCACCTGTCCGCGCAGGGTTTTATCCACAATCTCCACGCGCTCCTGCTTGCTGAGCGACATATTGGACAGCAGACGGCAGAAATCCGGCTGCTCATCAAAGCAGCCCTTCAGTGCCTGAAGCTGTTCAAGAACGTCCTTGGCTATTCCCTCTTCCGTGCACAGGGCATACAGGCCGTCGCCGTATTCTCTGCTAAGGTCTGTCACTGCTGCTCACCAACATTCTTGATGAATTCGTCCACGAAGCCATCATACTCCTGCTTGCTGACCTCGCGTTCCACCACCTTGGAAGCGATGCTGACTGCGATATCGGAGATTTCGCCGCGAACATCCTGAAGCATCTGCTTCTTCTGCTGGGCGATTTCTTCCTCTGCCTTCTGCTTGAGATGGCCGGCCTGATTGCTTGCTTCCGTCAGGATCGCATCGCTCTTGCGCTGGGCAGTCTGCACGGCAGTACGAACCAGACCATCCGCTTCCTCACGGGCGGTAGCCAAACGGGCTTCATACTCCTGCTTCATGTTGATGGCATCATCACGGTTTTCCTTTGCGTCCTTGTAAATTTGATCCACCTGCTCCTTGCGGGCAGAGAGCATTTTCTGGACGGGCTTGAAAAGGAAGCGCTTGAGAATGAGGAACATGATCAGCAGATTTGCAAGGGAAACGAGGATGCTCCAGATATTGACTGAAATAATCTCTAACGATTGCATCTGCTTTGCCTTTCTGATGTCTTACAGTACGGACTTGAGCAGATTGATGAACATGTTGGGGGCAACGAAGATCAGCAGGATGGCGATAACCAGACCATAGATACCGGTGGTCTCGGTGATGGCGCAGCCCATGATCATGTTGCTGCGGACGGCATCTGCGCTTTCGGGCTGACGGCCGATGGCTTCGCAGGATTTACCTACGGCATAACCTTCACCGATAGCAGGGCCGATAGCGGCGATACCTACGGACAGGCCGGCACCCAGAGCGCAGCAGGCAAGAATAATAGCGATTGCAAGTTCCATGTTGAGTTCCTCCTAAGATTTTTTGTTCTGTGTGATTTATGCTTTCTGCAAAGACGCCTTTTTGCGTTTCTTTGCTTGACGCCGTTCGTAATCTTCCTCGGGGAATCCCAAGGCAATGTTCAGCATGGTCAGCATGGCAAAGATGAATGCCTGCATGCAGCCGCTGAACAGATCAAAATACAGGGACAGGATGGCGGGAATGCCGATCTGGAAAAGCGGGAACTGTCCCAGAACGCCGGGCAGCCAGCCAAGAAGCTTTGCGCTGATCCCCTTCAGTGCCGTGCTGACCAGGATGGAGATGATTACGCCCGAGAGCACGTTGCCGTAGTGACGGAAGGACATCGAGACGGGGGTGGCGATTTCACCCAGCACGTTCATGGGCGCAAACAGGGGAACGGGGGTAAAGAAGCCCTTGACGTAGGGCCACAAGCCGCCCTGAAGCTTATAATACGTGATCAGGATGAAGACGAGAATGGCCCAGCCTGCCACAATGTTCAGGTCAGATGTCGGGGGGAACAGGCCCAGCAGGCTCGTCAGGCTGGAGAGGGCAGACAGTCCCATGATGGCAGCCACAAAGGGAACGTACATCATAAAGCGCTCGCCCATGCTGTTGCGCACCAGATTGGTTGTCTTTTCCACAATCCACTCTGCAATGATCTGCCGTTTGCTGCCCGGAATCACCTGCAGGCCGTGTGTCAGGTACAGGCACCAGCCGAGCATTGAAAGCATTACGGCTACCGTATTGACCTGCGCCTCCGAAACGGGCCAGTCCTGCAAAGGCATTTTGACGGTAAAATAGACCAAAGCGCCCGTAATGGATACGCCCTCCGAAGGCGGGTTGGTAAGAACTTTCAGCACCATCGCCAGCACAAGCGGCAGAATGGCAAGGGTCAAGCATAAAGCATCGACAATTCTGCTTTTTGTTTTATTGCCCATTTCCCGGGCGCCTCCTTTTATTTTTCCTTATTGGTTGCAGACAGCACCATCAGCACATAGCGCTGCAAAACGATGGGAATCAGCACTGCCACTACATGGAAGCAGGGTGCGGCTACGCCGATCAGCAAGCAGGCAGCCAGCATAGCCATACGGCCAAGGTAGGATAAATGCGTATTCCGCTTGGCGCGCAGTGCGTAATCCGGAAGATTATCCTTGGCCTTTTTCCCCATCACGGTTTCAAGCATGTCCCGCTCGGTTTCAGCATCTTCCGCATCCTGCGCCGGATCCTCTGCCGGAGACGGATTTTTCTTCGCCTCGCGCTGTGCCGCCTCGGCATTCACCTGAACCGTCAGGGCCAGCAGGAAAAAGTTGACCACCGTTGCGGCATACCCAAGCAATGCACCGAGCACGACAGTGTAATCAAAATGGCCCGCTATCCAGAAGCCGAGCAGCGTCAGTGCCACGGGAACCAGCATGCCGACGGCCAGACGCAGCGTATCATGCTTTACAACCGGCTGTACTTTCATGCACGTCTTCCACCTTTTAAACCCTATTCAAAACCAGTTTACCACATTTCAATGAAATAATCAAGGGACAAAATGCAAGTTTTGTTTATGTTAAATTCATTATTTTAATACCGATATTTACAAATTTATATATCATTATCGATTGAATCTCAACTGCCAGAATGCCACGGCACTTGCTGCCGCCACATTCAGGCTGTCCACGCCGTGCATCATGGGAATACGCGCGGTATAATCGCAATCTGCAATCGTATTTGCCGCCAGTCCGTCCCCTTCCGCCCCCAGAACCACCGCCAGGCGTTCCAAGCTTGCAAGCCTTTTGTCATCGATATCCAGGGCATCATTGCTGAGAGCCATGGCAACGGTTTTAAAGCCCATCGCATGCAGCATGGCCATGCCTGCCTTTGGCCAATCCCCTGCGCAGGTTCCGATGCGGGTCCACGGCACCTGAAAGACCGTGCCCATGCTGACACGCACGGCGCGGCGGTGAAGCGGATCGCAGCAGTTGGGCGTCAGCAGTACCCCATCCATGCCCAAGGCCGCGGCAGAGCGCATGATGGCCCCCACATTGGTCGGGTCGTTCAGTCCCTCCAGCACGGCAATGCGATGTGCGCCCCCGCAGATTTGCTCAACCGTCGGCAGGTTTTTCCTTTGAAAAGCCGCCAGTACCCCGCGTGTCAGCGCAAAGCCCGTCAGACTTGACAGCATTTCGCTGTCCGCCGTATATATGGGAATATCCCCGCAGCGCGCAATCAAAGCGGCCGCTTTGCCCGTGATATGGCGTCTTTCCATCAGGAAAGATACGGGGCGGTAGCCTGCATCCAACGCATGGCCGACCACCGTCAAGCCTTCCGCGATAAAGCGCCCGCCGTGTGCGTCTGCACGCAGCTGCGCGTTCGTCAGGCGGGCATATACTTCCAGTTCCGGCGCAGTCGGGTCGGTTATTTCGATGATGTTTGGCATTGGACACCTTCCAATCTTTCACGTACAAAGCGCACTTGTATCGGAGCTTCGGTAATCAGGACGGACTCCTGATGAAAGAATACGCACAGATCCTTGGCAATATCGTCTGCAATCCCTTTTTCAGCATCAATCAGGGTAAGAACCAGGCTTTTTTCCTGGGCATATTCCCCGCTTTCATAAATATATCCGCCCTCCTGCACACTGAAGGAAAAAGGCACTTTATAGGAATAGCACACGTTGCGCAGCACCTTGATGTATTTTTCGCTTGCAAAAAGCTGCGTATTTGTTGTCAGGTCATTCAGGCCGATGTATATCTTCGTTTCTGTCATGTTCAATACCCTTTCTAAAGCGTGTTCGGTAGCTTTGCTTTGCCGCTTCATAAAGCTTACCGTAATTATACCATGCATAGGAAAGCGCTTCAAGCCGGTCCCGCTTTCTCAGCTGGGCATGATCTTATATAAGTGTGGCTTGACAAAACGCTTTCTCCGCTTATAAATTATTTTTTGACCCTCGTGAGGATTTTCCTTTCTCAGCCGTCTTATTAACGTAGGATCCTACAGGAAACACAAAGGAGGCTGCAATGCTGGATGAAAAAGCGTTTTCGGATGCGCTGATGCGCCGATCCGACATGCTCTACCATATTGCCAAGACGATATTATCATCGGATGAGGACTGCCGTGATGCGCTTCAGGATGCGGCGCTGCGCGCATGGGAAAAACGCCGGCAGCTGCGCGATGACGGACTTTTTGACGCGTGGATTACGCGCATTCTGATCAATTGCTGTCACGCCATCGGCCGCAAGCGGCGCCGTCTGATTCTGCAGGAGGATGTAGATACAGGCACTGCCCCACCGCCGGATCGTGAGCTCTATCACGCCCTGACATCCCTGCCCGAGGCCTATCGTCTGCCGCTGGTACTGCATTATCTGGAAGGCATGGATTACGCGCAGACCGCGCGCGCCTTGGGCATTTCGCAAAGTGCGGTGCGCGGACGGCTAAGCCGCGGGCGTACCGCATTGAAAAAATGGTTTGAGGAGGAAATATGAACCGTCATTTTTTGATAAACGCATTCCCGACTACCCCGGAAAGCTGCCGCAGGGCACTGTCTGCCCGTCCCGAGGCCGCCTATATGAAAAAAAGGCGTCTTAAGCTGTGCGTCATTGCGGCCATGTGCCTTGTGCTGCTTGGCGGCATTGCCTATGCGGCAGACAGCTATGGAGTGTTCCGCTATCTGCTGGGCAGCGCACAGCCGAGCGCCGAACTGGCTGCCCTGTCACAGACACTCGGCCAATCGGCTGCGGCAGACGAAATTCAGATAACCCTGACCGATCTTGTTTATGACGGAAACGGCTTGTCACTGTCGTATAATGTTGAAAATCTGCAGCCTGCACAGGCGGCGCTGATCCGCCTGGAAAGCCTGACGCTGGACGGCCGATCTGTCACGGTTGCCTGCGAAGATGACAGTGAAGCATTGATGGTTCCGTCTCTGCATCGGGATGAAGCTCCTGTTCAGCGCAATCCGATGCTGAGTGGGGTGACCGCAGTCAATCTGCCCGAGCTGTCCGGGCTGGTAACGGGAGAAATCACATTCTCCGTTCTCCGGCCGAAGGCAGGCTTTGCGATTGTAAGCGATGAACTGTGCGATGATGCCGGCCTTTCGGACTACGATGAAGCGCAGCTGCCCGATATTCAGGATCAGCGTGCCGCGGCGTTGGCATTGGAAAATGCGGTCATTATCCATGAAAACGAAGCTGAAAACTATGCGGATCGGGCGCAAATCGAGCCGGGATTCGGTCTTTTGAATGACGCCGATGAAACGCTGACCGAAACGGCACGCATCACGATCCGTTTTGTCTTGGATGCTTCTCAAAAGGCAGGCAAGGATCTGCGTCCGGCCGCGGATACCGTTTTGAGCAACTGCACGGTTCATATTGAATCGCTGTGGGTATCCCCGCTGTCCACGGAGGCAACCGTATATCTGCTGCCAAGCGAAAATACGGAGGAAGCCGCTCAGCATTTGGCCGCTTATTACGGCGACATGACCCTGACGGATAGTTCCGGTCGGGAACTGACCTACGCAGAAATGGACTATCTCAGCGGCAATCAACCCGATGTGGTCTGCATCGGTGAACAGTGGATATGCCGCTACATGATCTCCATGCCCGGGGTTGAAACCATGCCCGATTGCGTTGCGCTGCAAACGCAGGTCGGCACTATATGGACAAGCAACGGTAAATAAAATTTCAGCATAAATCAAAAACACCGGCTGAGCCGGTGTTTTTGATTTAAAGTACCATTCCCTGCACCACGCCATCCAACAAACGATGGAAGCTTGTACGGGCTTTGATGCCTGTTTCCACAACTTCCCGATGCGAAAGCGGCTGATCCAAAATGCCTGCTGCCATGTTAGTCAGGCAGGATATTCCCAGCACCCGAAGGCCGCTGTGGACGGCTACAATGGTTTCTGGCACGGTAGACATGCCCACGGCATCCGCGCCAAGCACCCGCGCCATGCGGATTTCGGCCGGTGTTTCATAGCACGGGCCGTTAAACCACGCATATACACCGCTGCGCAGCGTAATGCCCTCCCTTTCCGCTACCTCACAGGCCAGCGCGCGCAGCTCACGGTCATAGGCACGGGACATATCCGGGAAGCGCGGTCCAAAGGCCTCCAGATTTTCACCGCGAAGCGGATTTAAACCGGAAAAGTTGATATGATCCTCAATCAGCATCAGATCTCCGGGGGCAAAGCTTGTGTTTACCGCGCCTGCGGCATTGGTCAGGATCAGTACCTTCACGCCCAGCCGTGCCATCACGCGGATCGGCAGGGTGACATCGCTGAGCGGATATCCTTCATAGCTGTGGAATCGTCCGCGCATCATCATGACGCGGCGTCCGTACAGGTTTCCGGTGTACAATTCTCCCGCATGCCCGGGAACGGTGGATTCCGGGAAGTCCGGAATATCACGGTAGGGTGCGACCTGCGCGTCGGTAAGCACCTCGGCGTAATCGCCGAGCCCGCTTCCCAGCACAATGGCAATTTCAGCCGTGCCCAGCACGCTGCGCACGTATTCCGCTGCGCGGTCGATGCGTTCCATTTCGCTCATTTATTTCATCTCCAATTCCCGATAAAACGACACTGCACCGAAGCGGTCGGGCAGGCCGAAGCCTTCGCAGACAGTTGCCGCCACATCGGCGTAGGTGCTGCGAACGCCAAGATCAATTGCGCTGTTCATGCCGCGATGCCAGCACAGGATGGGGACGCGCTCGCGGGTGTGATCGGTGCCCGTCCATGTCGGGTCACAGCCGTGATCTGCCGTGATCATCAGCAAATCATGATCCCCCATTGCCGCGGTAATTTTCGGAAGGAAATCATCAAAATCCTGCAGAGCCTTGGCATATCCGGCTACATCACGGCGATGGCCGTAGGTCATGTCAAAGTCAACCAGGTTCACAAAGCACAGGCCGTTAAAGCCATCCGAAAGGTCTTCCATCAGGGATTGCAGGCAGGCGGGGTTGCCCGCCGAATGCACGCTTTTCGTAATGCCGCGCATGCAGAAGATATCCTCAATTTTGCCAACGGCAAGCGTATCATAGCCGGCATCCTTCAGCCGATCCAGCATGGTTTCGCCCGTAGGCTCAAGCGAAAAGTCATGGCGTCTCGGCGTGCGGGTAAAATGCCCCGTGCCCGTCCCGATGAACGGGCGGGCAATCACGCGTCCCACCGCATGCTCCCCCTGCAGAATGGCACGTGCCTTGCGGCAGATGTCGTACAGTTCGGCTACCGGCACGATATCCTCATGCGCGGCAATCTGGAATACGCTGTCGGCCGAAGTGTAAACAATCACCTTGCCGGTGCGCATGTGCTCCTCACCCAGTTCATCCAGGATAGCCGTGCCGCTTGCAGGCTTGTTGCCCAGCCAGCCGCGTCCGATGGCTGCGGAAAAAGCGTCCATTACTTCGGCAGGAAAGCCGTTCGGATAGATGGGAAAGGGCTTGTCCAGCTTAAGTCCGGCAATTTCCCAATGCCCTGTGGTGGTATCCTTGCCGCTGGAAGCCTCCGTCATGCAGCCGAAAGCACCTGCGGCTTCTTTATTCTGTATCAGCCCTGTCCCGGGGATATGGGCAAAGCCCATGCGATTCAGGTTGGGCAAGTTCAGCGGCATCCGCTCGGCAATATGGCCTACCGTATCGGCGCCGTCATCACCGTAAGCCGCGGCATCGGGCGCATGGCCCACGCCGACAGAATCCAATACAATCAGAATTGCACGCTTCAGCATACGTTTTCCCTCCTGCATTGCTTATTTAAGCGTCTCCATACGGCGCTCATAAACTTCGGGGGCGGCAACGGAATATCCGAAGAAGCCCATTGCCTCGCCCAGCGCATAATACACGCCGTGGCTGTAGGCGGCAAGATCGGCATCGCGCAGGTTGATCTTACCTTTCTCGTCCAAAAGCTTTTCCTGCACGCCCATGCTTTCGATCTTTGCAAGGAACATGTCATGGGAGCCAAGCTCGATCACCTTTTGCACCTTGCAGGCAAGGTACAGCGGGCATTCGGCAATGGCAGGGGCATTGCTCAATCCCTGCACGGGCACGGGGGTCAGTTTGCAGTCGGCAAATTTATCCGTATCCCGCCCGGAGCGCACGCCGCAGTAATCCGCAGCACGCAGCTGCTGCCTGCCGACAAGATTTACGACAAATTCGCCGCTTTCCGACAAAATATGATGAGAAAAGCGTTCCTTGCGTACGGACACGGACAGCATCGGCGGATCACTGCAGATTGTGCCTGCCCACGCAACAGTAATAATATTGGGGCGCTCACCGGGAAGGGAGCAGGATACCATGACGGCGGGAACGGGGCTCAGCAGCGTGCCGGGGGTCAAGGTTTGAAAAGCCATTTGAATTCCTCCCTGAAAGATCAAAAAGCGAAACGGCAAAGCGCCGCTTCGCAGGATGGTGATGATTATTCCACTTTGGTGCCAAATTTGCTCAGCGGCCAGATAACGCAGCGCACATGGCCTACGATCATATCCTTGGTGATGGGGCCAACCGCGCGGGAATCGTTGCTGTTGCCGCGGTTATCGCCCATGACAAAATACTCATTCTCGCCCAATACGATCGGGCCGTAATTGGTTGCGGATTTTGTATGCATATTGATGCCGGACTCATCCACCTGCTCGCCGTTGACGTACACAACACCATTCACAATCTGCAGTGTATCGCCGGGCAGGGCAATCAGCCGCTTTACAAACAGCGTATGGTTGACAATGTCCACTTCCAGCGTGCCGCCCAGCTGAATGCTGGTCTTGCTGTTGCGCTTGGGATAACGGCAGATGATCACGTCCCCGCGCTGATAATTGCCGGCCAGGTATTCGGGCTTTGTAACCAGAACGATTTCATTATCCTGCAGGGTATCCCGCATGCTTTCCCCGTCCACGCGAATGGGCTCAAACAGCAGGCAACGGATCAGCAGGGCGATCACTACGGCGGCAAGCAGTGTTGTAATCCAGCTCATAATTTCCTGCTTTAAGGTTTTCTTTTCCTTTTCTTTTTTGTTCTTTTTTCCTTTTGCGTTTGGGGTTTCCGGAGCGGTTTCGGGGGTTTCTGTCAAGGTTGTTTCAGGTTCAGTGCTCATGCGTCGGTTACTCCTTTTGCTCGCAGGGAGCTGGTCCCTGCGTGATCAGTCTTTTGCGTCGGCGCAGAAAATCCGCGCGATCCAGCATCACAATACGGCCGCAGCCGTGACAGCGGATTTTAATATCCGCGCCTGTACGGATGACTGTCCATTCATCCTGCCCGCACGGATGTTTCTTGCGGGTCTGGATGATATCTCCAAGCCGGATCTCCTCCGTCACGCTCGCGCCTCCCTTAAATGATGATGCCTATATTATATACGAAGGCGCGGTATTTTTCAATGATATTTCAACGTGGCGGGCAAAGGCTGACAAATGAGAACTTTCGCCGTTTGCACTTGGCCGTCAGCGAATCAGAGCGATGCTTTCTTCGCTGAGTACACCCATCAGTGCGAAGGCTGCGTTTACGCTTTCCCGGGTAGAAAGGCCGTACTGTTTTGAAAAATGCAGGGAAAGGTCGTCCCGCTGACGCTCCATCATTTCCGCAAGGGCGCGCCCTTCATCCGTCAGATGAATATCGCCGTAGGGCTCCTTTTGAATCAGTCCCTTGCCGATCAGCATTTCAAGCGAGCGATGGACAGTCGGCCGCTTCACCCCCAGCAGCTGCGCAACATCCTTGGAGGCAACAACATCAAAGCTTTCCGAAAGTGCCAGTACTGCCAACAGGCAGCGGATCAGGGAAACGGACATGGGCTGCAAAGCCTCCTTTTTACAAAAACGGGGAATGCAGGGCATTCCTGCATCCCCCGTTCGGGTTATAACGCTTAATGGCAGCCTTTGCAATGTGAGCAATCGCCGCCGCAGGAGCAGACAGATTTACCCTTTTTCTTGTCGCGGATCATGCTGTACACCACAGCGCCAACCACCAGCAGCAACACGCCGCCCACAATTGCAGTAGCCATAATTACGCGCTCACTTTCCGGCGTTCTTTACGCCTTTTCATAGGGGTTCTTGCGAACCACCAGGTAGATAATGCCGGCCAGGAGAATCAGCGCAACGATCAGGCCGATCACATTGCAGCTGCCCTGGAAGAGCAGGCCCAGCTGATAGATGATCAGGGACACAACATAGGCAAAGCCGCACTGATAACCGATGGCGAACCAGGTCCACTTGGGGCTGTTCATCTCACGCTTCATAGCACCAATAGCCGCGAAGCAGGGAGCGCACAGCAGGTTGAAGGTCAGGAAGGAGAAACCTGCAAGTCCGGTAAAGGCCGCAGCCAGGTGAGAATACACGGTGCCTTCGCCTGCGCTGTAGAGGATGCCCATGGTGCCGACGATGTTCTCCTTGGCAACCAGACCGGTGATGGAAGCAACAGCAGCCTGCCAGTTGCCCCAGCCCAGGGGCGTGAAGATCCAGGCGATCAGGTTGCCGATGCGGGCCAGGATGGAGGAGTCAATCTGATCTTCGCTGAGCATCTGGAATGCGCCGTCAACCCATCCGAAGTAAGTGGTGAACCATACAAAGATCGTGGAGAGCAGGATGATCGTGCCGGCCTTCTTGATGAAGCTCCAGCCGCGCTCCCACATGCTGCGCAGCACATTGCCCAGCGTCGGCCAGTGATAAGCAGGCAGCTCCATGACGAAGGGAGCGGGATCGCCGGAGAACATCTTGGTCTTCTTGAGCATGATGCCGCTGATGATGATGGCGGCAACGCCAATGAAGTAAGCAGAGGTGGAAATCCATGCAGAGCCGCCGAACAGGGCGCCGGCAATCATGGCGATAAAGGGCATCTTTGCGCCGCAGGGAATGAAGGTGGTGGTCATGATCGTCATACGGCGGTCACGCTCGTTTTCGATGGTACGGGAAGCCATGATGCCGGGCACGCCGCAGCCGGAACCGATCAGCATGGGGATGAAGCTCTTGCCGCTCAGGCCGAACTTACGGAATACACGGTCCAGAACGAAGGCGATACGTGCCATGTAGCCGCAGGCTTCCAAGAAGGCCAGCAGCAGGAACAGCACCAGCATCTGAGGCACAAAGCCCAGTACGGCGCCAACGCCGGCGACGATACCATCCAGGATCAGACCCTTAAGCCAATCAGCGCAGCCAATGCTGTCCAGGCCGTTCTCGATCAGTGCGGGAATACCGGGTACCCATACGCCGTAATCGGCAGGATCGGGCTCCTCAAGGCCGTTTTCTTCCAAGTACGCAACGGCATCCAGGTAGCTCATGCCGACAGTGGTTTCCTCATCGGCATCGGCGGGAATGGAAGAATAGTACACGGTCATCTCGGTCTGAGCCAGGGTTTCTTCATCCTCGACTTCCGTGGTGGCAGTAGCATCTTCGGACTCGGGAACATAGGCCTTCAGCTGCTCCAGCGCATCCTCGGCTTCCAGGTCAACATCTACGAAGGCGCCGACCGCGGTAGCAGCATTGGTGTAATCCTCGGAAACAGCCTCATAATCACTGCTGCCGATGCCGAACAGATGCCAGCCATCGCCGAACAGTCCGTCATTGGCCCAGTCTGTTGCAGCAGAACCGACCGTTACCATGGAGATGTAGTATACAAGGAACATGACCACCGCGAAAATGGGCAGACCCAGCCAGCGGTTGGTCACCACGCGGTCGATCTTATCGGAGGCAGACAGCGCGCCCGTGTTCTTCTTCTTATAGCAGGCCTTGATGACCTCGGCAATGTATACGTAGCGCTCGTTGGTGATGATGCTCTCGGCATCGTCGCCCAGCTCATCCTCGGCGGCCTTGATGTCGCTTTCGATGTGCTTCATGGTATCGGCGGGGATGTTCAGCTGCTCGAGCACCTTGCTGTCGCGCTCAAAAATCTTGATGGCGTACCAGCGCTGCTGTCCTTCGGGCATGGCGTGCAGAGCCGCCTCTTCGATATGGGCAATCGCGTGCTCAACGGGGCCGGAGAAAGTGTGCATGGGCACGGTCTTGGTGTTCTTGGCAGCGTCGATGGCAGCCTCAGCGGCTTCCATAACGCCCTCGCCCTTCAGAGCGGAGATCTCGCACACTTTGCAGCCCAGCTGACGGGAAAGTTCATTAAAGTTGATCTTGTCGCCGTTCTTGCGGACAACGTCCATCATGTTAACGGCAACCACCACGGGGATGCCCAGTTCGGTCAGCTGCGTGGTCAGGTACAGGTTGCGCTCCAGGTTAGTGCCGTCGATCAGGTTCAGGATGGCATCGGGACGCTCGGTGATCAGGTAGTTACGGGAGACGACTTCCTCCAGCGTGTAGGGAGACAGGGAGTAAATGCCGGGCAGGTCGGTGACGATCACGTCATCATGCTTGCGCAGGTGACCTTCCTTCTTTTCCACGGTAACGCCGGGCCAGTTGCCTACAAACTGATTAGAGCCGGTCAGGGCGTTGAACAGCGTAGTTTTGCCGCAGTTCGGGTTGCCTGCCAGCGCGATTTTAATGGCCATTGAAATGCTCCTCCTTTTGTTTCGGGGGCTTACGCCCCGCTAATTCTCCATTCAGAGAACGATACGTGAATAAAAAGGATTACTTAACCTCGATGAGCTCGGCATCCGCCTTGCGCACACTCAGCTCATAGCCGCGTACGGTCAATTCCATCGGATCGCCCAGGGGGGCAACCTTGCGGACATACACCTGCGTGCCGCGGGTAAGTCCCATATCCATGATGCGGCGCTTGAGTGCTCCTTCGCCGTGCAGCTTTTCGATGACAGCGGTTTCACCGATTTTGACATCCTTCAGGGTTTTCATTCGTCCCTCTCCTTCCTATTTACACCATGATTCTCATGGCCATGGTCTTGTCCAGTGCAATGCGGCTTTCCTTCACATGAAGGATCAGGTTTCCGCCCAGCTCGCTGACTACGGTTACTTCCGTGCCTACCACGAATCCAAGCTCGGCCAGGTGCTGACGCACCTCATCGCGGCCATTGATCTTTTTGATGATGTTGATATCACCTACGTTCGCCATACCAAGCGGCATCATCGGCAGCTCTCCCTCCAATTAGACATCTCTAATGCACGGGGCTAAAG
>CAVFPH010000015.1:0-30137 GCA_963624325.1 bacterium | reverse complement strand
GTCAAGTTCATCTTTGTTCCCGGACGTCTGCTCAATATCGTGGTCAAATAATCTTCAGTCAAAAAAGTCGGACGGCTTTACGGCCGCCCGACTTTTCATTTCTCCGTATTTAGAATCCGATACAATCTCATTGCATTTTCCGTTGTGATCCGCGCCAGGTCTTCTGCGGAAACTTCGTGGATTTCCGCCTGTTTTTCCAGCACATAGCGGACATAGGCAGGCTCATTGCGCTGCCCGCGAAGGGGAACGGGCGTCAGATAGGGGCTGTCTGTTTCAATCAGCAGACGATCCAAGGGAACGGCCTGCGACGCTGCCGCAACGGATGCGGCCTTCTTAAAGGTAACCGGCCCGGCGAAAGAAATGCAGAAGCCCATTTTCACATACTCCCGCACCAGTTCCGCACTGGCGGAGCAGCAATGAATCACGCCTTGCGGCAGATGTCCGGCCCTCGCCCGCAGGATATCATAGGCATCACCATGCGCATCACGGATGTGAAAAATCACCGGCACATCCAGTTGATACGCCAGTTCAAGCTGTTCTATGAATATCCTTTTCTGGATATCCCTTGGGGAAAGGTCGTAATAATAATCCAAGCCGATTTCGCCAAGGGCAACGCACTTTGGCTGCGCAAGCATGTCCTTCAGATGATCCAAATAATCCGCCGGCGCATCCTTTGCTTCGTGCGGATGGATGCCTGCCGCAGCATAAATAAAATCATACTGCCCCGCGATTTCAAGGCATCGCGCCGAGGACGGCAGGTCACTTCCGACGCAGGTGCAATAAGCAACCCCCGCCTCGCGCATGCGTGCGATTGTCTCGGCGCGGTCCTCATTAAATTTTTCATCGTCCAAATGGCAGTGGGAATCAAACATCCGCATGCTTTTCAGTCCTCTTGTTTGTTTTCCGCGTCCGAAAACTTCAGGCGATAGGCGGCAATGCAGTCTTCAATCACGCCCACAGCCTCTTCCCGCCCGCACATTTCGGTTACCTTTGTCTTTTTGTTTTCAAGCATCTTGTAAACCTCAAAGAAGTGCGAAAACTCATCCAGCTGATGCCGCGGCAGACCGGAAATATCCCGATAGCAGTTCATGGAAGGATCGCGCATCGGAATGGCGATGATTTTTTCGTCCTTGGATTCTCCGTCCACCATGCGGATCATGCCGATGGGATAGCAGCGGACCAGCGTCAGCGGCAGAATGCTTTCCTGGCACAATACCAACACATCCAGCGGGTCTCCATCTCCCGCATAGGTGCGCGGGATGAAGCCGTAATTGGCCGGATAATGGGTGGCCGTGTACAGCACGCGGTCCAGGATCAGCATGCCCGTTTCCTTATCCAGCTCGTATTTGTTCTTTCCGCCTTTGGATATTTCGATACAGGCAATAAAGTCCTCCGGCGTAATCCTGTTTTCAGATATATCATGCCAAATATTCACTGTTTCCGCCTCCTTCGTTTTTCCGGTACAAGATCGCTTTTTAAATTCCGCCCAGAATCAGCCCCAAGCCCGCGGCAAGCAGGATGGTTTTGGGAACGTTCCACTTGGCAAAATACAGCACGGCAAAGGACGCAAGGCCGATGACAACCGCCTGCCAGGATATAAAGCCAAACAGCTCTCCTGCGTAGTTGGTCATGGCCAGCTCGATAACCACAGCGGTAATCATGCCGATGCATACCGGGCGGATGCCGTAGAGCGCATTTTGAAGCAGACGGCTCTGCTTGAATTTATCCAGGAAGACTGCCGCTACCATGCATACCGTTATCGTCGGCATCAGCACGCCGATGCTGGCGCACAGTGCGCCGGCCACCCCGGCTACCCTGGCACCCGCGAACGTGGCACAATTGAGTCCCAGCGGCCCGGGGGTCATTTCGGCAATGGCTACGATGTCACTCACTTCCGTGGCCGTCATCCAGCCATGCTCCAGCATCTCCGCATTGATCAGCGGAATCATGGACATGCCGCCAAAGCTGGTAAAGCCGATCAGCAAAAACGATACAAACAGCTCAATGTATACCATGACGCGATTTCACCTCCATGGCAAGCAGTCCCGCAGCCGCACCGATTACAACAATCAGGATATTGCTGAGCCCCGTAAACAGCGAAAGCGAACCTGCCAAGATGGCAATCAGCCAGCAGATCCAGTCCTTCATTGCGCCTTTGACCAGCTTCAGCAGGGCGCACAGGATGATGGGCACCACAGCCGCACGCACACCCATCATGGCACGGGCAATATAGAGATTATTGCATACCAGCCCGTACACAAAGGTTACGCCATACATGATTACGATGGGCGGCAGGCAGATGCCGGCCAAGGCAGCCAGCGCGCCGCCGAACCCTGCGGCATGATAGCCGAACAGCACGCTTGCGTTGCTGACCATCAGTCCCGGCACACTGCGCCCGACCGATGTAAAGTCCAGCAGTTCTTCCGATGTAATCCAGTGTTTATTCTCAACATATTCCTTTTGCATCTGAGCGATGATGCTCCACCCTCCGCCGAAGGTAAAGCACCCGAACTTCAGAAACGTCAGGAAAATGCTGAGCACCCGGCCCTTTTCAGCCTTTTTTCGCATGGGGGATTCCTTCTTTCTCTCATGTTTTTGATACTTGCAAGCTTCGCTGGTTTTTGTTAAGATAGGCACAGACATACCTTAAGGAGAGCGAAGCATGATGCGCAATTTTTTGATGGGCGATGTGAATGTTGCCGATATGGCGGCTGCGCGGGAGGCACGCGCCATGCGCCAGCAGGCCTTGCTCGGTAAATGCCGGGCACTCGTCTGCCTGACCATGAACATTCCCGGTCCGCGCAAAACATCCTCCCTGATTGCCGTCGCGTTTGAGGAAGGCAAACGGCGGATCGAGGCCGAGCTGTCCGCCGATGCTCCTGCGGAAGAGGTTGCCGATAAGACAGGCTTTGAGGCCTATTATCCCTCGGATGACGATCCTTTTCGCATCAAGCGTGCCCTGTGCACCGTCGAGGATGATACGCCCCTTGGCAGACTGTTTGACATTGATGTACTGATGCAAAGCGGGGAAAAAGTATCCCGCGAAGCGCTCGGCCTGCCGCCGCGCTCCTGCTTTCTGTGCGGCAGTCCCGCCTTTGTATGTGCCCGCAGCCGCGCGCATTCCGTTGCGGAAATGACGGATGAAATCAACCGCCGCATTCTGGCGTTTTACCGGGACCAGACCGTTTCCCGCCTCAGCCGTGCCGCCGTTGATGCGCTGAAGGCAGAGGCTCAAACTACGCCCAAGCCCGGCCTGGTGGATGTGCGGAATTGCGGCTCCCATCCGGACATGAACCTGCCCATGCTGTTATCCAGCGCCGAGGCATTGGAGGAATACTTTGCCCAATGCGCGCATTTAGGCTTTGATCTGACGGATGATGCGTTGTTTCCCGCCCTGCAGGCTGCCGGCGTACAGGCCGAAAAGAAAATGCTTGCCGTCACCGGAGGCGTTAACACCCACAAGGGCGCCATCTTTTCTCTGGGTATCCTATGCGCTGCCGCGTCCCGCTGCGCATCCTGCTTTGAAGATACGGCTGCGGATATCTGCCGCAGCGCCGGAATGCTTTCGGCGCCTGCATTAAATGCCTATTTCAGCGCCCTGACCGATGCGCATACCTTTGGCGAAACGCTCTACTTGACGCATCGCATCCGCGGGATCCGCGGCGAGGCGGCGGATGGATTTCCGTCCCTGATGGCTGTATGGCCCGATTTTCTGCGGGAATCTGCGCAGTGTTCAATGCAGGATGCAGGCGTTCGTGCCCTTATTCGCTTACTGTCACGCATTCATGATACTACACTTGTCAAGCGGGGCGGAGCAGACGGGGAATCGTTTGCCAAAGCGGAAGCCCTGCGCATCGAAGCTGCAGGCTTTCCGACGGATGAAATTCTGGCATTGGATGATGCCATGATCGCCCGAAACCTGACCTGCGGCGGGTGCGCAGATCTGCTGTCCTGCCTGTATTTTCTGCACGCTACAGCTTCGAACGGATAATCGCCAGAAAATCCTCCATGAACCTTGCAAAGTACAGTTCCTTTCTGTAGCACAGATACAGATGCCGCTCGTATTCCATATTCTTGATTTTGTAGCAATGCACCCGTGCCCGCACCTCGGGAGACTGCGCGATATACACGTACGGGCAAAGCATCACAGCCCCCGCATTGGCTGCAACCCTTTTGGCCAGCTCCAGGGAGTTGCTTTCCAGCAGCACTTTGGGCGCAAAGCTGTTCCGCTGAAACAATTGCTCCTGCACCGCACGCACGCTGTGCCCATGCCGAAGGGTTACAAACAGTTCATCCTCCGCCTCCATGATGTCAATGGCGGTACCGTCGGGGATACGGCGGGCAATATCCGTGTTTTTATCCGCCATCAGCACAATTTCTTCATTCTCAATCAGTTCATAATGCAGTTCCTTGCGCTTGGGGCTGGTGGTAATCAGCGCCAGATCGCACACGCCCTCAATCAGCAGCTGTTCCAGCACATCGCTGCCGTGTTCATGCAGCTCAATGCGGACATACGGGTACTTTTTCGTAAATTCGGGGATGACCAGCGGCAGCAGCTGCATCCCGCGCTGAACCGAAAACCCCAGGCGCATGCGGCCGTGGGATTCTTTTTTTATTTCCTCTATTTCGTTGAGCAGGTTGTTGTCAATGCTCATAACCGCCCGCGCAGCCTTTACATACATCTGCCCCGCATAGGTCAGCGTCAATGGCGAGGTATCGCGGTTGAAGATGGGCGTCCCGAGCTGCTCCTCCGTTTGGCGAATGGTTTGGCTCAGTGACGGCTGCGATATGTAGAGCTGCTTGGCTGCCTCTGTAATGCTGCCCGTTCGCAGCACCGTCAGGATGTAGTGTGCATGCTTCAGGTTCATTCTCTTCCGCTCTTTCCGTTCATAGTTTTTGACTTATGGGATCCATAAAAAATAATGTAATTGACTTATGCGCAGTGACAGTTTATCATATTCTCGCAGTGAATGCAAGATGTGGGCGAAAAATTATGTTTTTCGCACATGTCCTGTGTTTGTGTCCGTTTAACCCCATTCACCGTTACCCTATTCTACTATCTTAAGGGAGGAAAACATCATGAAGAAACTGTTTTGTCTGGCGCTGGCGCTCATCATGGTTCTGAGCATGGCCGTGCTCTCCACCGCATCCGCGGATGAAGAGTGGAAATTCGAGCGCAAGATCGAACTTGTCTGCCCCTGGGGTCTCGGCGGCGGTGCCGACTCCACCCTGCGCCCCATGGCAACCCTGCTGCAGCAGAAGCTGGGCGTTGCCGTTGAAGTCCGCAATGAAACCGGTGCCGGCGGCGTGACGGGTATCGAGTATACCTACAAGCAGCCTGCTGACGGCTACACCTTTATGCTGGGCACCCAGTCCCTGTTCATTCAGGACATGCTCGGCAACACCTCCATGGATTTCAAAACCGAGATGGAATGCATCGATGTGCTGGTACACTCCGTCAACATGCTGGTCGGCTCCAAGAAGCAGCTGGAAAAGTACGGCATCTCCAACTTCAGCGAGCTGAAGGAATACGCCGCAGCGCATCCCTACGAGGTTTCTGTCGGCATGCTGACCGCCACCGGTGTTGACGGCATGTGCTTCGAAATCGCAACCGAAGGCCTGAGCCTGAATCTGGTTCAGTACGGCGGCGGTGCCGAAGTAAACGCCGATCTGGCCGGCGGTCACTGCGACCTGGCTGTAGGCGGCTACGATGATATGAGCGGTCTGATCGAGTCCGGCGATATCGTTCCCCTGCTGGTATTCTGCGAGCATCGTCTCTCCATCTTCCCGGACTGCGAGTGCACTGCCGAAGTGGGCATTGACTCCTACGCCGGTCCCTGGCGCGGCATTTTCGCCAAGAAGGGCACCCCGCAGGGCGCCATCGACGCACTGGTTGCCGCCATCGAAGAGTGCCGCAACGATCCCAGCTGGCAGGAATTTGTGCACAACGCCGCTTATGACGAGCGCACCGTGCCCGCCCCCGGCGAAGAGCTGAAAGCCTTCGTTCAGAGCGAATACAAGGATCTGCGCGACTACATGGTAGAGCAGGAAACCCTTGAAAAGGATTACGACGACCTCAAGTAACCCGCATCGCACAGTGGCAGGGGAAGAAGGGGTGACTTTCTTCCCCTGCTCTAAATAAGTGGATAAGGAGATGAGCTTCCTTTGTTCGAGCTTTTTGCCAACATCCTCCTGCTGGTGTTCATGGTGTTTACCTTCTTCACCCATGTACTGGAGGCAAAAATTCCGAAAAGCTACACCAAGAATCCCTACAACCTGATGCCCGATGTTTGGCCTAAGGTCATTATCGGTCTGATCGTTCTGTGCCTGATCATCAACATCATCAAGATCATCCGCAAAAACAAGGGCAACCCCGAGTTTACAATCAAAGCCTTCCTGAAGAACAGCCTTGCTTTCTTCAAGAGCAAGATGTTCATCGGCATGATCATCATCGGCATCGCCGCCCTGATCATGGAAACCTTCGGCTTTGTCGTCACCACGATGCTGCTGCTGTTCTCCTACGGTCTGCTGCTGGGCGAAAAGAAAATCTGGCGTCTGGCAATCGTCTCCGTTGTTCTGGCGCTGGCACTGCACATTATCTTCAGCGGCCTGCTGGATGTAACGCTGCCGCGCGGCACCATCCCCTTCCTGCGCAGCTTTGCGCTGTGGCTTGAAAATCTGATTTAAGGAGGCGAGCTAAAACATGGATTTCGGTCAAATGATGCTTTCCGGCCTGAGTGCCGTATTCAGCGGCGGTCAATTCTTCATGGTTTTGCTGGCCATCGTTCTGGGTACCGTGTTCGGGGCTCTGCCCGGCGTCAGCGCCACCATGGCTGTTGCACTGGGCCTTACCTTTACCTACACCATGGAGCCCGTGCCTGCCATCGTTTTCCTGGTAGCCATTTACTGCTCTGCCATCACCGGCGGCTGCATTACCGCCATTCTGTTTAAGATTCCCGGCGTTCCTTCCTCGGCTCCCACAACCTTCGACGGTTACCCCATGGCACAGCAAGGCCATGCGGGAAAGGCCATCGGCGTAGCATTGTTCTGCTCGGCCATCGGCGGCCTGTTCTCCGCAATCGTCATGTTCGCCATGAGCGGCCCGCTGTCCAAGGCTGCATTGGCTTTCGGTCAGGGCGACCTGTTTGCCATCACCTTCCTTGGTCTCTCCATCCTGACCGTGCTTGATACCAAGCACATCCTCACCACCATTATTTCGGGTTTGCTGGGATTGCTGCTGGCCTGTATCGGCCAGGACCCCATGGCCGGCGTTGCGCGTCTGACCTTCGGCAGCAGCCAGCTGCTGGCCGGTGTTGAAATGATCCCCATCCTGATCGGTCTCTTTGCCGTGAGCGAAGTGCTCAAGCAGACCAACGAGAAGAAGCGTCTGTCGGCTGAAGAGGGCATCAACAAGGGCCGTGTAAACACCAAAATGCCCACCTTCAAGGAAATGTGGAGCATCCGCTGGGTCATGCTTCGCTGCGCAATCGCCGGTACCATCATCGGCATCCTGCCCGGCGCAGGCGCGACCATCGCTTCCTTCATGTGCTATGCCATGGAGAACAAGCTCTCCAAGTATCCTGAAAAGTTTGGCACCGGCATCATCGACGGCATCGCGGCCGGTGAAACCGCCAACAACGCCGCCACCGGCGGTACCATGGTTCCCCTGCTCACGCTGGGCATCCCCGGCGGCAACGCTGCCGCGGTCATGATGTCCGCCCTCGCGCTCAAGGGCGTGCAGATGGGTCCCCTGCTGCTGACCAACCAGCCGCATTTCCTCTCCGCCACCTTCGTCACCATGATCATCACCAACATCCTGATGGTTGTCGTAGCCGTCGGCATTGCCAAGGTCTTTGCACAGATTCTCTCCATCCCCTACAGCTACCTTGGACCCATCATCCTGATGCTGGCCACCATCGGTGCCTATTCCGAAGGCGGCGCGGTCAGCGTGCAGATCATGGTTCTGGCCGGTATTATGGGCATTGTGGTCAAGTACATGCACCTGAACAGCGCTGCCATCGTGCTGGGTCTGGTGCTTGGCGGCATGTGCGAGGAGCATTTCAGCCGTGCGTACCTGATGAATCAGGGCAACGTCGGCAAGGCGCTCTTCGGCACCCCCATCGCTGCAGTCGTCATGATTGCCTGCATCCTGATGCTGCTCAGCCCCGTGTTCATGCCTTGGCTGAAGAAGCTCTTTGCCCGCTTCACCAAGAAGACCGCCTAATAATAATTTCAAGCTTGCGGGGCGCTGTAAGTATGCCTGTTCACACCGGCTGCCTGCGGCGCTCCCTTCTTACACTCAGGTCAAGTGCCTGCCGGCGCTTTTGACCGCATTTGGAGGGAGTTATGATCATTGAAAAAAGCGCCGTTGCCGGAACGCTTGAAAGCAGCGACGCCCAGATAACCGTAGAACCCGCTCAAGACGGCATTCAGCTGGATATTTCATCCAGCGTGATGAACCAGTATGGGCGGCAGATCCAGGCAACCGTGCTGGATACATTGGCGCGGCTGGATGTAACCTCGGGCCACGTCACCGTGGTAGACAAAGGCGCGCTGGACTGCACACTGAAGGCACGCGTGGAATGCGCGGTGTTCCGTGCCTGCGGACAGAGCGATAAGAACATTCCGTGGGGAGGTGCTGTCAGATGATTCCCCGTCCTACCCCCGAGCGCTTCCGTCTGCGCCGCACCATGATGTTTATGAACGCGCAGAAGCCCGGCCTGATCAAGGATGCCTACATTTACGGTGTGGACTCCATCATGCTGGATCTGGAAGATGCCGTGGCCGAGAATCAAAAGGATGCCGCGCGTTTCAGCCTGTATCACGCGCTCAAAACCATTGATTACGGCGATACCGAAGTAATCGTGCGCATTAACGGCCTGGATACTCCCCACTGGGAAGAGGACATCCGCGTTTGCGTGGCGGGCGGTGCCGACGGTATCCGCATTGCCAAGTGCGAAAGCGCGCAGGATGTCAAAACCGTTGAAGAACACGTAGAAAAAGCCGAGCGCGAATTTGGCGTTCAGGTTGGCCGTACCCTGCTGATGGCCGCGCTTGAAAGCCCGAAAGGCATCATGAATGCCTACGAAATCTGCAGTGCCAGCAAGCGGATGTTCGGCGTAGCCATCTCGGGCGGCGATTTCCGCAAATGCATGCAGACAAAGCCCACTGCGGACGGCATCGATATGCTTTTTGCCCGCGGTCAGATGCTTCTGGCTGCCCGTGCCGCCGGCGTGCAATGCTTTGATACCGTGTTTACCGATCTGGATGATACCGAAGGTTTCCTGAATGAAGTACGTCAGAACAAAGCCATGGGCTTTGACGGCAAGAGCCTGATCAACCCCAAGCAAATCCGCCCTGTTCACGAAATTTTCGCCCCCACCGAAAAAGAGGTTGCCCAGGCAGAAGCATGGGTCAGCGCCTTCAGGGAGGCACAGGCGCAGGGCATCGGCGTATTCACGGTAAACGGCAAAATGGTGGATGCCGCCTTTATTCCCGGTGCCGAGCACACGCTGCGTCTGGCAAAGGCATGCGGCATGTATGAGGGGGATTTGGTATGAGAAACGCTGTCGGACGGGAAATTCCCGATTACCTGCTGACCAACGGGCGTGAGGTTTATCAGGGAAAGAACTATATGGACGGTCGGTACATGCAGAAGGTTGCACCCCGTACCCGCCGTTATGAAAAGCCGCAGGAGAGCAAAATTGTGGCCTCACTGGCCGATGCTCTTCGTCAATGCGGTGCAAAAAGCGGGATGACATTCTCCTTTCATCACCATCTGCGCAACGGTGACTATGTGGTAAACATGGTCATGAGGGCTGCCATTGAGGAGCTTGGGCTGGACAATTTGACCATTGCCGCGACTTCACTTGGCGAAGCGCACGACCCCGTTGCCGAATACATTGAGCAGGGCAAAATTGTGGGCATCCAGACCAGCGGCATCCGCGGAAGAATCGGCGAGGTAGTGTCTGCAGGCAAACTGAAGACTCCCGCAATCATCCGCAGTCACGGCGGACGTCCCCGTGCCATCGAAATGGGCGAGGTTCACATCGATATCGCCTTCATTGCCGCCCCCACAAGCGACTGCGTAGGCAACTGCCGCGGCATCGGCGGTAAGAGCAACTGCGGCTCCATGGGCTATGCCATGATGGATGCCAAGTGCGCCGATCATGTGGTCGTGGTGACGGACTGCCTGGTTGATTTTCCCAACATGCCCGCTTCCATCGAGGCCATCGATGTGGATGCGGTGGTAGAAGTGGAATCCATCGGCAATCCCAAGAAGATTGCCAGCGCCGCTGCCCGCATCAGCCAGAACCCGCGTGACCTCATGATGGCCGAAAACGTGGCACGCATTATTGCTTCTACACCTTACTTTAAGGAAGGCTTCTCCTTCCAGACGGGTGTCGGCGGGCCTTCCCTGGCCGCAAACCTCTTCCTTGAAAAGGTCATGGATGAGCGCGGCATCAAGATGGGCTGGTCCATCGGCGGCATCTGCGGCCCCATGGTGGAGCTGCTTAAAAAAGGCAAGGTCGGAAAAATCATCGACGTGCAGGATTTTGACCTGGACGCGGTGAACAGTATTAACCAGACCCCGAACCATTTTGAAATGAGTGCCAGCCAGTATGCCAACCCCGCCAACAAAGGCGCAATGGTAAACAAGCTTGACTTTGTGGTGCTGGCCGCCCTGGAAATCGACACGGGATTCAATGTAAACGTGCTGACAGGCTCGGATGGCGTACTGCGCGGAGCACCCGGCGGGCATCCCGATGCGGCTGCCGGAAGCAAGTGCTGCATCATTGTTACCCCCTTGATACGCGGACGTATGGCAACCGTGTGCGAGCATGTGGTAACCGTCACCACTCCCGGTGACTGCGTTGACGTTCTTGTAACCGATTACGGCATTGCCGTGAACCCGCTGCGCCCCGATCTGGTTGCATGTCTGGATCAGGCAGGCATCCCCCACACATCCATTGAAGCCCTGCAGAAGAAGGCCTACAGCCTGGTCGGTACTCCCGATGATCTGGAATGGGAGGATCAGGTGGTGGCGATTCTGGAGGCGCGCGACGGCACATTGCTGGATGTTGTGCGCAAAATCAAGCCCTTGAAGCTGTAATTCAAGTAACATAGGAAAGGAGTGTCCGCCGTGTCCTATACCGTTGCTTCCGTTTCCACCCCGCGCGGTCTGGCCGCGGCGGATGCCCTTCTTTCCCGCTGCGGCCTGCATCGGGATCCGCTTGTCGATTATACCTGCGGGGTTTTCGATCAGGACGACATACTCTGCGCCACCGGCAGCTGCTGCGGCGCCACCCTGCGCTGTCTGGCCGTGGATGATGAACACCGCGGCGAAGGGCTGATGAACATGGTGATCTCGCATCTGTGCGAGGTGCAGGCAGCACGGGGAAATACGCATCTCTTTTTGTACACAAAGCCGCAGTCGGCAGGCTTTTTCAAAGATCTTGGTTTCTTTGAAATTGCCCGTACCGATGAAGTCGCCTTTCTGGAAAACCGAAAAGGCGGCTTTTCGGATTGGCTTTCCCATCTACAGTGTGCTTCTGCGCCGCGGGATCAAACCGCCTGCGTGGTCATGAATGCCAATCCGTTTACCCACGGGCACCGATACCTGCTTGAAACTGCCTGCGCAAATGCGCAGGTTGTTCATGTTTTTGTTCTCAGTGAAAATTTCGGCCCCATTTCGGCCGCCACCCGCAAAGAGCTGGTACGCCTGGGCACGGTTGATTTACCCAAGGTCATCCTGCATGACAGCGGCCCCTACATGATATCTTCGGCCACTTTTCCAAGCTACTTTTTAAAGCAGGATCAGCAGGTTTCCCAGGTGCATGCCCGGCTTGACATTGCCGTATTCAGGCACATTGCCGATCGTTTGAACATCGGTGCACGCTATGTTGGGGAAGAGCCTTTCAGCCAGGTTACGGCAATGTACAATCAGGTCATGGCAAAGACGCTTCCCGAATACGGCATTGATTTTCATGTTGTCCCCCGTTTATGCCTAAACGGCCGCATCGTCAGCGCCAGCACCGTACGGCAGGCCCTTCATGACGAGGATATGTACACTGCTCATGCCTTGCTTTGCGAAAGCACATGGCAGTATCTCATCGGTTCGGACGGCAGAGATACTTTGGCTGCCATCCGCAAGGAAAATGACCTGATTCACCACTAATCAGCAGTAGGGAGGTTTCACCATGATCAAGCTGTCTCCATCCGGTGTTTACCTGATTAACGGCATGCATCTTGCCGCCGATCCCATTCAGGCTTCCGCCATTGCCGGGCATGCCATATCGCAGACCGAAGCCGTCAGCGGAACAATGGCTTACGGCATTTTGCAATCGCACAACCGCAGCGGCGATATGCAGCATCTTCAGCTACGCTTTGACAGCCTGACAAGCCACGATATCACCTATGTCGGCATCATTCAAACGGCTCGCGCCAGCGGAATGACGCATTTCCCCGTTCCCTATGTGCTGACCAACTGTCACAACAGCCTTTGTGCCGTCGGCGGAACCATCAATCAGGATGACCACGTATTTGCCCTCTCTGCGGCAAAAAAATACGGCGGCATCTATGTTCCGCCGAATTTGGCTGTCATTCACAGCTATAACCGTGAAATGATGGCCGGATGCGGCAAAATGATATTGGGCAGTGATTCCCATACCCGGTACGGTGCGCTGGGCACGCTGGCCGTGGGTGAAGGCGGCGGCGAAATTGCCAAGCAGCTGCTGGGACGCACCTATGATATTTCGCGTCCGCAGGTTATCTGTATATATCTGCATGGTTCGCCGCGTCCCGGTGTCGGACCGCATGACGTGGCGCTGGCTATCTGCGGCGCCGTTTATGCCAACGGCTACGTCAAAAACAAGGTGATGGAGTTTGTCGGTCCGGGCATTGCCAACCTTCCCATGGATTTCCGCAACGGCATTGATGTCATGACCACGGAGACGACCTGCTGGTCTTCCATCTGGGCGGCAGACGAGCGCACCCGCGAATACCTTGCCCTCCATGGTCGGGAATGCGATTATGCCCCCTTGGCTCCCGCCCCCGTTGCCTATTATGACGGCTGCGTGGATGTGGATCTTTCAGCCATTGACAGCATGATCGCCCTGCCGATGCATCCGAGCTACGTGATGCCCATCCGCAATCTGCTGGAAAACCCGTCCGATATTCTGCATGACTGTCAGGAGCGCGTGAATGCGCAGATCAACGGCGCGAAAATTGACCTTGTCAGCAAGGTGCATGACGGCGGAGTATGGGTAGAGCAGGCAATCATCGCCGGCTGCTCCGGGGGCATATTTGATAATCTGTGCGCGGCAGCCGATATTCTGCGCGGTGCCTCCGTTGGGAACGGGGCCTTCGGCCTCAGTGTCTATCCGGACAGCATGCCCGCCTATCAGCATCTGATGCGCAGCGGCATCCTGGGTGATCTGACCGCCGCGGGCGCCATTGTGCGGGAGTGCTTCTGCGGTCCGTGCTTCGGCGCGGGCGATACACCTGCCAACGGCGAATTGTCCATTCGTCATACCACACGCAATTTCCCCAATCGCGAGGGCTCCAAGCCGGGTGAAGGGCAGCTGAGCTGTGTCGCGCTGATGGATGCCCGTTCCATTGCAGCAACCGCGCGCAATGGCGGCCGACTGACGCCTGCCGCCGATTTGGACATTGTCTATCGTTCCTATCCTGCCGCCTTTGACCGCAGTGTATATGACAAGCGCGTTTTCTTCGGTTTCGGGCATGCAAAACCCGAGACGGAGTTGGTTTTCGGGCCGAACATTCGCGATTGGCCGCAGATGCCCGCCCTCAGCGATCATCTGCTGATGCGCCTCTGCAGCTATATCACCGATCCGGTCACCACCACGGACGAGCTGATTCCCTCCGGCGATACCTCCTCCTACCGTTCCAATCCCGAGCGACTCAGTGAATTCACGCTTTCCCGCAAAGATCCGGGCTATGTGGCGCGTGCCAAGGCTGTTCGTGCGATGGAAATGATGCGACTTGACGGAAAACTCGATCCCGAAATTTCCCGTGTTTATGCCGCATTGATGCCGCATATCCATGCCGACCCGCTTTCTGTCAACATCGGCTCCGTCATCTTTGCCAATAAGCCCGGTGACGGTTCTGCCCGCGAGCAGGCTGCCAGCTGCCAGCGTGTACTGGGCAGCTGCGCGAACATCGCCCGTGAATACGCCACCAAGCGATACCGCTCCAACTGCATCAACTGGGGTATGCCTCCCCTGCTGACCGATGATCCGTCTGCCTTCGCACTGGGCGATTGGATTTTCATTCCCGATATCCGTTCCGCCGTATTAAGCGACAAGCCCATGCTGCCTGCCTTTGTTATTAGATCTGACGGCAGCGTTTCCTCCATCGTGCTGCGCATGGACAGCCTTACCGCGGAGGAAAAGCAGATTATCGTCGACGGATGCCTGATTAACCATTACAAAAATCATGGGGAGGAAGAAACATGCTGAGCCCATCCGAAGCCTTTCAAACCGCCGTTCCGCACCGTCCTGCCGTGCTGTGCATCAAGCGCGGAGAGGAGACGCAATTGATTTCAGTCAGCTGGTTTACCTGGCTGAACATGCGCAACCAGCCTATGATCAGCTATGCCATGGAGCGTTCTGCCGCTATGGGACTGGACCTGGAAAGCGGGGATGAGCTTTATCTGGCCTTTCCTGATTCGCATTCCGTCTCAAACTTCAAAAGCGGCCTGCGGGCGCGTCCGCGTCCCGACGACGCGGAAGATGAAGCCGACAGCCGGGTGATGACTCATCCCGCTTTGCCTGTCATTCTTCCCGCCGGCACGGAAATTGTCCTGCGCTGCACGCTGTCCCGCGCCTATAACTTTCCGTTCAAAAAGGTGCGTATTTTCAATTGCAACTATGAGGACGGGCAGACCATCGGCAAAAGGAAGAAGTAATGCCGCCCAGCAGGAAAGCATCATAAAAGAGAAGCTGTCCGGTTGCCGGACAGCTTCTCTTTGGTGGGATTAGTAGGGCTCGAACCTATGACCTCCACGATGTCAACGTGGCGCTCTAACCAACTGAGCTATAATCCCATGCTCACACGAGCAGAGCTATTATAGCATAACACAGTTATAATTGCAACACTTAATTTGCAAAGTCGTGAATTCAGCCGTTTCTCACCGTAACTGCAGCACTATTTGCACCGTGGCATTTACTTTGGGAATTCACCCTCACAAAAAATAGGCAAATTTATAAAAAAGACTGCTTGACAGCAGGAGGGCATCATGCTATAATTACAGACGCACTGTGAGAGTGCAGTGAGTGTCTGGGTGTAGCGCAGTTTGGTAGCGTGCTTGAATGGGGTTCAAGAGGTCGAGAGTTCAAATCTCTCCACCCAGACCACGAATGGGCAGTTCGGTTTTCCGAACTGCCTGTTTTTGTATATCTTATGGATAGCTGCATTCACATTGGGGGCTTTAGGTTTTCCCGTTCTGCTCCCTGCCGTTTTCCATTGCCCGACGCATAGCGGCGCCTACCGAAGCGGCCCCGTCAAGCTTTGTATTATTGCGGCGCAGAATGGCGTCAATTTCCACCTTGGCAGCCTGCACCTGCGTGTGAAATTCGGATGCGGAAATGCGCAGTGCGCCGCTGCCGAGGATAATCATCTGTTCCAGCGCATCCGATGTTGCCACATATACGCGGTGGTCCTTGGCAATTTTGTATATGGTTTTTTCTATATAATTATCCGCTGTCTCGGCCTCGCGAGTATATACGATATGAATGCCGTGATACATTTCCGTTGTTCCCGTATTCCCGGCCACTTTGTAGGCATCAAACACCAGAATCAGTTCGCAGGGATGGAATCCGTGGTAGTTGGCCAGGATATCCGTCAGGCACTGCCGGGCATGCTCCAGGCTTACGCGGGAAACCGCTTTGAGTTCCTCCCAGGCAAAGATGATATTGTATCCGTCCACCAGCAAATATTCCGGCCCCTCCGATTGCATCGGCAAGGGACGGTTGTTCACGGTCGGCTGATTGCCGCGCGGGGCCGGCTGCATGGCACGCGGTTTGGCAGGGCCGTATGTCCGCTCAAAAATCGCCTTCAGCTCCTCATCCTCTGCCGCCGTACCGCGGTAGACGCTGCGCCCGGCTGCAGAGCGTGCAGTCTCGTCAGGATTTTCCTTCTTTGCCTCTTCCGGATGCAGATGCATGTAGGGCATCACATCGCTCCATTTGACGGTAAAGCCCGCACCATGCGCGCAGAAAATCGAATCGGCCGTATTGCTTAAATCCCGCTGCGGATCATAGCCGATCTGTGCGATTACGGCCTCCTGATCTTTGCAGGGTGCATAGCCGCGCAGGGTGCAGGTAAGGCGGCCGCGGCCACGCGTGTAGGCCGTAACCTCCCGCGCGTAATGCCTTGCTGCCGCAACGGGCGCAGTGCCAAGCAGCAGCACACAGTCGCTCAGCGTTTCGGGCGGCGCAAAGCTGCCGCCCATCTGCTGAATATCGTTCATTGCGCGGCCGACGCAGTCCTGCGGAAGCTCCAGCCGCAGATCATACCACGGCTCCAGCAGCACGCTTTGTGCGCTCATCAGCCCATGACGGACGGCACGGTAGGTAGCCTGCCGAAAATCTCCGCCTTCGGTATGCTTGGGATGTGCACGCCCCGCGATCAGGGTAATTTTCATATCGGTAATCGGCGCGCCCGTCAGCACGCCAAGATGGCGTTTTTCCATCAAATGAGTCAGGATCAGCCGCTGATAGCCGCGCTCCAGCACATCATCTGGGCAGTCGGCGGCAAAATGCAGGCCGCTGCCGCGCTCTCCCGGCTCCAGCAGCAAATGCACCTCGGCGTAGTGGCGCAGCGGCTCATAATGCCCTGCGCCATGCACGGGCGCGGCAATGGTTTCACGGTAAAGGATGCTCCCCTCGCCGAATTCCGCCGACAGCCCGAAGCGGTCCCGCAGCACACGGCTGAGGATTTCAAGCTGCACTTCGCCCATCAGCTGCACATGAATTTCGCGCAGACGCTCGTTCCACAGCACATGCAGCTGCGGATCCTCTTCCTCCAGCTGCCGCAGAACATCCAGCGCATGGTGGGGATCGCTGCCCGCGGGCAGCAGCACGCGGTAGGTAAATACGGGGGTCAGCAGCGGCGCGCCGCCTGCCTCTTCCGTGCCCAGGCCGTCCCCTGCGCGGGTGTAACTGAGCCCCGTTACGGCACACAGGGCCCCTGCTTCCGCCTGCTCAACTGTGCGGAATTTGGCCCCCGAATAAATGCGGATCTGGCTGATTTTTTCCTTCCACTCGCCGTCGGGTGCATCGGCGGAAATCCCGCGCAGCAGCGTACGCACGCGCAGCATGCCGCCCACCAGCTTCATCCACGTCAGCCGGGTGCCCTGCGGATCATGGGTAATTTTATAAACCCGCGCGGAAAAATCCGGCTGCCGTTTGGGCGCAGGCAAAAGGGTGCACAGGGCATCCAGCAGGGTTTCAATTCCCTCGGTACGCAGCGCGGAGCCGAAATAGCACGGGAACAACAGCCGTCCTGCAACAAGATCGGCCGCTATGTCCTGCGGCACGGTTTCATCCTGCAGATAGTGCGAAAGCGCCTCCTCGCTGCAGGTGGCAATCTGCTCCATGCGATCGGGAGAAAGCATGTCCACGCAGCCGTCCGAGAGACGGCTTTTCAGTTCGGTCATCAGCGCCCGACGGTTTGCTCCGGGCTGATCCATTTTGTTTACAAAAATAAAGGTTGGCACATGGTAGCTTTGCAGCAGCCGCCAAAGGGTGGCTGTATGCCCCTGCACGCCGTCGGCGGCGCTGATGAGCAGGATGGCGCAATCCAATACGCAAAGCGTCCGTTCCGTTTCACCCGAAAAATCGGCATGGCCGGGAGTATCCACCAGGGTTATCGGATGCCCGCGCCAGTTCAGCTCCGCCTGCTTGGAAAAGATGGTAATGCCGCGCTCCCGCTCCTGCACGTCCGTATCCAGGAAGGCATCCCGATGATCCACCCGCCCCAGCTTCCTCAGCGTCCCTGCGGCATAGAGCATAGCCTCCGAAAGGGTGGTCTTGCCCGCATCCACATGGGCCAGCAGCCCCACGCACAGATTGCCCGCGCTCATGACAGATCCCCTTTATTTTCGCGTCCTTTGCAGATACGGCGGTAGAGCAGGATGCCCAGTGCGCTGATCAGCCCCGTTGTCCCAAACACCGCCAGCGCAAAGCCCAGCTTTCCCGTACCCAGCGCATTGCCGCCAATGGTGGATGTAATCACCGAGGGAAGACGCGCCACCGTGGACAAAAGCAGAAAGGTGCCCAGCTTCATGGGGGTCAGGGGGACAATGTAGGTCATGATATCCTTGGGCGTTCCGGGAATAAAAAACAGGATGAATACCCACAGCTCCAGCTTTTTTTCATTATGCAGAAAGCGCAGGGAATTGATTTTTTCGTGCGGGAAGAAAACCTCCACCGCCTTGATGCCAAAGCGGCGCACAAACAGAAACACCAGCAACCCGCCCAGCAGGATGCCGATTTCGCACAGGAGCGTTCCCTCCCAGAAGCCAAAGGCATAGCCTGCGCCAAGTTCCAGCGGCTCCCCGGGAATAACGGCCACCACAATCTGCAAAACCGTCATGCCCAAAAAGGCCAGTTTTCCCAGCAGTCCGTGTCCCTGAACCCAGGCACGGAACTGATCCGGCTGGCGCACAAAGCGGATCAGCGGACGGCCGACAAACCAGGAAACAGCCAGCGTGAACAGAATGAAAATAACAATCGCCGCGGCGGAAAGGACTTTCTTTTGCCGTTCGGTCATGATAAGCATCCTTCAAATCAATAATCGGGGTTCGCCCCTATGTTTATTATACACGTGTTCAGCGTGCCGGGCAAGGAAAAGAGTATGTGTACAAAAAAGAGAACATCAGTGAAGCGTTTCTGCAGGTTTTTTGCCTTATTTGCGGTCATTTCCCACGACGTGTTTTTCATTTGTGTCTTTTTACAATTCCTTCATGAAATCTTTTTGCATTCCCTGCGGCTGTATGGTATACTGAAAACATAAATCCGTAACATTTCGGGGGGAGGCGCGCGTTTATGAATGCCAATGCCTACCAGCTGCTGGCGCTGGGCGCGCGCTACTGGTTTGTACTGCTGGCCGCCATCTTGGTATGGCGCGGCGCGGTGGCGCTTTTGCAGGAACATCATCAGCGCAAAAAGCTGCTTAAAAAACTGCCCGATGCGGGCATGGTGGGAGAAATGCGGGATACGGACAGCGATCGTGCCTATCCCCTGCCGCGGGAAGGGGTGCTGGGCGGCGGACGCGCATGCGATATCCGTCTGCGCGGGCTGCGCAGGCGTGCGGTGAGCTTTACCTTTGTGGACGGCAAGGGGCTGATGCTTACACCCTGCCACAGCCGCGGAGAGATTCTGCTGGATGGTGCACCGCTGGGCAAAGGCGGCTATGCCCTGCATGGTGCCATGCTTCACGTAGGCGGCTACACCCTGCGCATCCGCCTATTTGCGGGGCTGAATGTGCCGCGTCCCGCCCCGTATGAGGAGCGCTGGCACACTGCCTACGAGGATGAGGAGCTCTACGCGCCCGAATACGCCGCCATGTATGCGGCGCAAATGGGCTATGGGGAGGCAACGCAAGGAAATATGCCTGCCTTTACCCCTGTTCCGCCCGCATTTCAAACCTTTGACACCATGTCCGTACCCATTATTTCCGCCCAGCCGCAGCAAAACGATGCTGTCCCGCAGACGGTATATCAGCAGCCTGTCGGCTGCCCGCAGCAGAATGTCTATCCGCAGCAGAGCGAAAATCAGATGCAAACAGTCTATTCTGCGCAAGCTGCCTATCCGCAGCAGGACCCGCAGGAGGCGGTCTCCCCCGCCCCATCGCCCTTTGACGGGGGCATGTATACCCCGGCAGGAGAAGATATTCCCGCGCCCTTTGAGGCGCCGCGCCGTCATCGCCGCAGCGAAAGGAGGCAGGGAAAATGAATATCGCCGTAAAAAACGACAAGAAGAAGAAGCGCCGCACCGCCCGCCACCTGATGCTGTCGGGCGTGATGCTCTTCTTTTTCACGGCATTTTTGCTGCTGTTTTTGCAAACGCCCTCCCTGTTGACCGCCGGCATGGCGCTGCTTGTTCCCCTGGCGGTATGGGCAATTGTACGCATTCTGCCCCGTCTTTTCCCCATGGATGATTTTCTGCTTACCCTGATCGCCTTTTTGTGCGCGCTGGGCGTGCTGCTGCAATACCGCTATACGCCCTCCCGCGGGCTGACGCAGGCACTCAACTGCGGGGCCGGGTTGGTTGCCATGGTTGTGTGTGCACTGGCGGTGCGCCATATCAAAAGCTGGCGGATTTTGATGATTCCTCTGATGCTGCTGAGCTGTGTTTTGATGGCGCTGCCCTTTGTCTTCCGTGCTGCCAACGCGGGCAAGGGCGCCACGGCATGGGTAGGCTTCGGCGGCTTTACCATTCAGCCCAGTGAGCTGGTAAAAATCATCTATCTATTTGTGCTGTCCTACCTGCTTTCCCGCCGCCGGGTACTGACGGGCATGATCTTTATCGGCCTGATGCTGGGCTTTCTGGTGCTGCAGCGGGACCTTGGCACGGCCGCCATTTATGGAGGTGCCGGGCTGGTACTGCTGTATGCGGCAACCTCCAGCCTTCTGCTGATCGGCGGCATTCTGGGCGCGGGCGTAGGCGCGGTGGGCGTGCTGTACGCGCTGTTCAAGAATACCTATTTCCTGACCGTGCAGAACCGCATCAGCAACTGGCTGGATCCCTTCAGCACCTATGATCAGCAGGGCGGCGGCTATCAGATTGTACAGTCCCTGATCGCCGTTGCCAACGGCGGCTGGTGGGGCACGGGGCTGGGGCTGGGCAATGCCAGCGTCATCCCCGAATTCCGCACGGACTTTATCTTTTCCGCCCTGATTAATGAGTTCGGCCTGGTTTTCGCCGCACTGGTGGCCTGCGTCTATGTGCTCATTGTCCTGCGTTCTGCGGACATCGCCCTGCGCTCCTCCTCCGCTTTTCACGCCCTGCTGGCAGCGGGCAGCGCGGCGCTGCTGGCCGTTCAGACATTTATCATCCTGGGCGGCGTGCTTAAATTTATCCCCATGACGGGCGTCACTGTGCCTTTCCTCAGCTACGGCGGCACATCCCTGGTATCGTGTCTTGGGCTGATGGGCGTGGTGCAGGGGGTAGCTTCCCGCAATGAGCGGCTGCTGCGGGAGGATCAGCGTCTGGCCGATCGGGAGGCCGCACTATGAAGCAGCTGAGAAAGAGCATCCGCATTCTCGCGCTTGTCCTGGCGCTGATCATCCTGCTGCCCATTGCCTACGGCGGCTACAGCCTGATACGCTACGGCACGCGCTGGCGCACCTCGGAATACAATACCTACCTGACCTCCATGAAATCGGGCGTAACCGCGGGCAGCATCTACGACCGCAACGGCGTTGCCCTGGCCGACACCACGGTATCCACCGATGAAACGGGCGAGATTGTGCGCACCCGCACCTATGCGGAGGATGCCTCCGTCCGCGCGGCGGTGGTACATGTCATCGGCGATACCCGTGGAAACGTCAAAAACGCGGCGGAAAGCTTCATGGCGGAGTATCTTTACGGCGCCAACATGAGCTATGCCGAGCGGGTGGGGCAGGTGCTGTCCACGGGCACGCTGCGGGGAGATGACATTACACTGACGCTGGACAGCGCCCTTTGCGCCTATACAGCCTCCCTTTTTCCGCAGGACAAAAGCGGCGCGATTGTGGTGATGAACTACAAAACGGGCGAGGTATACGTGCTGCAATCCTTCCCCAATTACGATCCGCAGTCCGGCAAAACCGTTACCGTGCGTCAGGCGCTCAACCGTGCCACACGCTGGCTGAGCGCGCCGGGCAGCACGTTCAAGGTGATCACCCTGGCCGCTGCCCTGCAGAATCTGACAGGCGCGGCGGAGGAAACCTATACCTGCACGGGCGGCGTCAGTTTCGGGGAACATCAGCGGGTGGTAACCGATTACGGCTCCTCCATCCACGGCACTCTGACGCTCAAACAGGCCTTTATGAAAAGCTGCAATTCCACATTTGCCGTGCTGGCCTGCCAGATGGGAGATAAAGCGCTGCGCAAAACCGCGCAGAATTTCGGTCTGGATGATACCTTTACTTTTCGTGATCTGGTAGTAGAAAACTCCTCCTACGCCTCCTCGGATGATACCCTGCTGGGCGCGGATCTGGCCTGGACGGGCGCAGGGCAGAATCAGCTTTCCGTCACCCCCCTGCACATGTGCATGGTGGCTGCCGCCGTGGCCAATGACGGCATTATGATGGAGCCCCGTCTGCTGCTGCGCGCAGTGGGTACGCAGGGCGCCGTGCGCCAGGAATTTGAGCCTGCGGTATACCGCACCGCCATGGATACGCAAACCGCCGCCACCGTGCGGGAGTATATGCGCGCCGTGGTCACGGGCGGCACAGGTAAATCAGCCGCCGTCAGCGGCCTGACCATCTGCGCCAAGACCGGCACAGCGGAAATTGACACGCAGGAAGAAGACAACGCCTGGTTCATCGGCTTTATCGATGATGATGAGTACCCCTTTGCCGTGTGCGTGGTAGTGGAAAACGCAGGCACGGGCGGCACGGTTGCCGCTCCCATCGCACAGAAAATATTCGCAAAGCTGGCAGGCAAATGAGATTGATTGATCTTTCGCATCCCATCGAGGCAGGCATGCCGGTTTATCCCGGCGATGTGCCGACCAACCTTGTCCCGGAGCGTTTTTTGCGGCAGGACGGCTATAATGCCTATACCCTGCATTCCGCCATGCACGCGGGCACGCACGTTGATGCGCCCATGCACCTGTTGGCGGAGAGCGGCTTTGTTTCGGATCTGCCGCTTCAACGCTTTTGCGGACCGGGCTTTCTGCTGGAAGGGCTCAATGATCCGCGGGAGATTCCGCAAAGCTCCTGCGTGCTGATTCACACGGGTTACGATGCGCACTATGGCCAAGCAGATTATTATACGGCACAGCCCGAAATGGATATGCCGCTGTGTGAGCGCATCCTAGCCGCCCATCCCCGCTGCGTCGGGCTGGACATGGCATCGCCCGATCTGCCGCCCTTTGCGGTGCATAAGCGTCTGCTGGCGGCAGGCGTTCCCATCGTGGAAAACCTGACCAACCTGGCTGCCCTGCGCGGGCTTTCCTTTGATTTTTTTGCGTTTCCGCTGAAAATACATGCCGAGGCAAGCCTTGTACGCGCGGCAGCCCTGGTTCGGGACTGACAAAATACAGCAATTGAACAGCCGAAACTATTGTATTTGACGGTTTTGCGGGGTAAAATACTGCCTGTTCAAGTATTTCCTTTTGAAGGAGGATTTTTCACAATGAATACCTATGTTCAGCGGGTGTATGATGGTCTGTCTGCGCGCAACGCCCATGAAAAGGAGTTTTTGCAGGCTGCGGAGGAAATGCTTACCTCCCTGTCCCCTGTGTTCGATAAGCATCCCGAATACGAAAAAGCCGGTTTGCTGGAGCGGTTTGTGGAGCCGGACAGAATTATTATCTTCCGCGTTCCCTGGCTGGATGACCGCGGACAGGTGCAGGTAAACCGCGGCTACCGCGTGCAGTTCAACAACGCTATCGGCCCCTACAAGGGCGGATTGCGCCTGCATCCCAGCGTTAATCTGTCCATCATCAAGTTTCTGGGCATGGAGCAGGTGCTCAAAAACAGCCTGACCACCCTGCCCATCGGCGGCGCCAAGGGCGGCAGCGATTTTGATCCCAAGGGCAAAAGCGATCAGGAAGTCATGCGCTTCTGCCAGAGCTTTATGACCGAGCTGTATAAGTATATCGGTCAGGACGCCGATGTGCCGGCGGGTGATATCGGTGTCGGCGCACGCGAAATCGGCTACCTGTACGGCCAGTACAAGCGCATTACCGGCAGTTATGAAGGCGTTTTGACGGGCAAGGGGCTTACCTACGGCGGCTCTTTGGCGCGCAAAGAGGCTACGGGCTTTGGCCTGTGCTATTTCACCCGCGCCATGCTGCGCAAGCACGGGCAGGCATTTGAAGGCAAGCGCGTAGTGGTGTCGGGCAGCGGCAATGTGGCCATTTACGCCGCCCAGAAAGCCACGGAGCTGGGTGCCAAAGTAGTCGCCATGAGCGACAGCAACGGCTACATCGTGGACGAAAGCGGTGTGGATTTGGCCGTCATCAAGCAGATTAAAGAGGTAGAGCGCGGCCGCATCCGCGAATATGCGGCCCGTGTACCCGGTGCGGTATACAGTGAAGGCAGTCACGGCATCTGGCGCGTAAAGTGCGATATCGCCCTGCCCTGCGCCACGCAGAATGAGCTGGATGAATCGGACGCCGCAGCCTTGGTGGCAAACGGCTGCATGGCCGTGGCCGAGGGCGCGAACATGCCCACCACCCTTGCCGCAACGCAGCTGCTGCAATCTGCCGGCGTGCTCTTTGCCCCCGGCAAGGCCAGCAACGCGGGCGGCGTGGCCGTCAGCGCGCTGGAAATGAGTCAGAACAGCCAGCGCCTTGCCTGGACGTTTGAAGAGGTAGACGGCAAGCTGGTAGGCATTATGGAAAGCATCTTTGCCGCCGCCGATGCCGCCGCCGCCCAGTACGGTGCCCCCGATAACTATGTGGTGGGCGCAAACATCGCGGGCTTCCTGAAAGTAGCCGATGCCATGATGGCGCAGGGCGCAGTGTAAAGCGCGCGATTCTCGGCACAGTTTCCGCAAAGGTATCATACGCAGAGCCTGTTTTTCCATTGCGTACCTATCTGCAGCGAAGGCAGATGCACATCGGGGAGGCAGGCTCTGTTTCTTTCAATCTGCGGATTGACCCTGCAAATATGCCGTAATCGGCACGATAAATCACCAACGCAAAGAGAAAGCACTTGACAAATGCCCCTTCATATGTATACAATAACATGACCGGCTGAAAAGCGGCTGTGTTTCGGCACCGCTGCTATGCTGTTTTTGATACACATGGTTTTTCGCTCTTTGCGGACAGGTCCGCGTACCTGTTTTTACATGATAGTGCATGCCGTTTGGCATTGCTGTTTTGTTGTGTGCAGACCGAGGCTTCATGTTGTGGCCAGAATCAGCGTAGCCGTGGGGTAATCCCCGCACGGCTTTTTGAGTTGGCAAAACAGAAATGAAAAATTTTGACAAAATCTAAAAAAGGGAGGCAGCAGGTGAACATAATTCTTGCAATCGTGCTCATGATTGTCCTGGCGGCGGCCGGCGTGGCCGCAGGCTACTGGTATCGCAAAAACATGGCCGAAAAGAACATCGGCAGTGCTGAGGAATACGCAAAAAAGCTTCTGGATGACGCTACCCGCAAGGCAGCGGAAACCAAAAAGGAAATGGAAATCGAGGCCAAGGAGGAAGTTATCCGCCTGAAGAACAAGCTGGATGACGAAATCCGTACCCGCCGTGCCGAGATGCAGCGCGGCGAGCGCCGCGTAAACCAGCGTGAGGAAATGCTGGACAAAAAGATGGACAACCTTGACAAGCGCGAGGAAGCCATCAACAAGAAAACCGAACAGACCCAGGCCCTCTACGATGAGGCCGAGCAGCTGCGCGATCAGCAGGTAAAAGAGCTGGAGCGCATTGCCGGCATGACGCAGGACGAAGCGCAGCAGATGATCATCAGCCGCGTGCAGAAGGATGCCTACCACGATGCCGCCGCCATGGTGCGCGATATCGAGGCCAAGGCCAAGGACGAGGGCGAAAAGAAAGCCCGCAACATCATCGCCCTGGCCATCCAGAAGTGCGCCGCCGATCACGTGGCCGAAACCACCGTATCGGTGATCAACCTGCCCAATGACGACATGAAGGGCCGCATCATCGGCCGTGAAGGCCGCAACATCCGTGCGCTGGAAACTGCCACGGGCGTTGACCTGATCATCGATGACACGCCCGAGGCCGTCATCGTATCCGCCTTTGATCCCGTACGGCGTGAGGTTGCCCGCATCGCCATCGAAAAGCTGATTCAGGATGGCCGCATCCACCCCGCCCGCATCGAGGAAATGGTGGAGAAAGCCAAAAAAGAAGTGGACAACCAGATCCGCGAGGCAGGCGAGCAGGCCGTATTCGAAACCGGCCAGCATGGGCTGCATCCCGAACTGGTCAAGCTTCTGGGCCGCATGCGCTACCGCACATCCTACGGTCAGAACGTGCTCAAACACTCCATTGAGGTCAGCCATCTGGCCGGCCTGATGGCCGCCGAGTTGGGTGCCGATGTGCAGCTTGCCAAGCGCGCGGGTCTTCTGCATGATATCGGCAAGGCTGTGGACCATGAGCAGGAAGGCACGCATGTACAGCTGGGTGCCGATCTTGCCCGCAAGTATCACGAGAACAACGATGTGATCCACTGCATCCTGGCGCACCACAACGATGTGGAGCCGCAGACGGTGGAGGCCGTGCTGATTCAGGCGGCCGATGCCATCAGCGCCGCCCGTCCCGGTGCCCGCCGCGAATCGCTTGAGAATTACATCAAGCGTCTGGAAAAGCTGGAAGCCATCGCCAACGAGTTTGCCGGCGTTGAAAAGTCCTTTGCCATCCAGTCCGGCCGCGAGATCCGCATCATGGTAAAGCCGGAAGATGTTACCGATGAGGGCACCAAGGTCATGGCCAAGGAGATTGCCAAGCGCATCGAGCAGGAGCTGGAGTATCCCGGTCAGATCCGCGTAAACGTGATCCGCGAAACCCGCAGCACCGAGTACGCCAAATAAAAATTACGGCCGCCAGGAGATTATCCCTGACGGCCGTTTCTTGTTTTCCATGCTCAAAGCCCCGGTCTTCAATTTGAAGTCCGGGGCTTTTCAATAGGCGAATGTGAAGAGGGTCAGCTTACGCAAACAGTAGCCAGAAATAAATATATGCCGGGATCACGGCTGCCAAAGTAAAGGGAATACCGATGCGGATGAAATCGCTTGTCTTTACCTCATAGCCCGCTTTCCGCAAAATGCCGATGCCCGTGATATTCGCGGACGCACCAATGGGCGTGCAGTTTCCGCCGAGCGTAGCGCCGGAGAGCAGGCCGAAGTAGAGCAGCGTCGGCTCTATGCCAAGCGCTGCCGCAAGCCCCGTAACCACCGGCAGCATAGTTGCCACATAGGGAATATTGTCGATAAAGGCCGATACCAGCACGGATGCCCACACAATGACGGTATACAGGATGAATACGTTGCCGCCGCCAAGCTTTGCCAGCAGGTTTGCTGCCGCGTCAATAACGCCCATGTTGGAAATGCCGCCGATCATCAAAAACAGCCCAAGCAGCAGGCCGATGGTTTCAAAGTCGATTGCTTTTAATGCGCGGGCAAGCGTGCCCTTATCGGAATCCTTCACCGTTTTATAAATCACGCCCACGGCAAGCAGCACCGTGCAGATCAGACCGTTTGTAATTTCGGGCTTATCGGAGATAAAGGAAGCGGCAATCAGGCACACGATCATGCCCAGCAGCAGCACGGTGGGCACATAATCGGTAACAACCGTGCGCGCATCCCCCTTGGAAATAGGCTGCTTTTCCTTGCGGAACAGCCATGCCAGGATCAAGGCCGAGACAACGGCTCCCAGTTCAACGGCAAAGAAAATGCCCGGCTTGCCGTTATAGAAGAAGAAATCCAGGAAGCTCATGTTTGCATAGGAACCCAGCATAATGGCCGTGGTATCCCCCACCAGGGTAGCTGCCCCCTGCAGATTGGAGGATACCGCAATGGCAATGATGAAGGGAACAGGGTTGGTCTTCTGCTTTTTGCACACTTCCAGTGCGATGGGCGCAATCATCAGGACAGTGGCCACATTATCGATAAAGGCGGAAATGATTCCCGCAAAGACAGACAGCGCCACGACGGCAATTTGAATGTTAGGCACCCGCTCCATGATCATATCGGCAAGCAGCGCGGGCATCTTGCTGTCGATAAAGAGCTGCACCAGCCCCATTGTGCCGGCAATCATCAGAAGCACGTTAAAGTCGATGGCACCAAAGATCTGGTTGAAGGGCAGCATTCCCGTTGCAATGAACAGGGCCGCCGATCCCAAGGCAATCCAGGTGCGGTATTTGCCAAAGGCCAGCATCAGCACGTAGGTTACCGCGAAGAGTATAAGGGCATAAATCATTCGATCCGTTGTCTCCTTCGTGATTTTGTCATTTCATGACGCAATCGTTATACCATAAAAAGGACTTTCTGTCAAAGAATGCGTGCGGATGCCTGCCTAATCGGGAATTTCAGCAAAAGGCGGGCTTTTTTGTGCATTTTAAGCCATTGACAACCATGCGCGCGGGCTCTATAATGGTTTGTGTAAGCGCAAAATCGAGAGGAGAGACGGTGTATGGTCAGCTGCGTTCTGTGCACGCTCCCCGCTGCGTTTGTCTTTTGTGCTGCGCGTATCTTCGTCGGTCAGTCGGTTCATTTTTCCGTGTGAGCGGAGGGACGAGCCGTGTTTTTGTATTCGGGCAGATCAAAGAAAGGGAAGTAAGCAGATGTATCAGACAGTCATTATCCTTGATTTCGGCGGTCAGTATAAGGAGCTGATTGCGCGCCGTGTGCGCGAACTGGGCGTGTACAGCGAAATTTGGCCCTGTGATGCCCCGCTGGAGAAAATCCGTGCGGCAAAGCCGATCGGCATTATTTTTACGGGCGGTCCGGACAATGTGTATGCGCCCGATGCCCCAGCATGCGACCGCGGCGTGTTTGATTTGGGCATTCCCGTCCTTGGCATCTGCTATGGCATGCAGTTTATGTGCTACGCGCTGGGCGGACAGGTATCCCCCTGCGACAAAAGCGAATACGGCGTGGTCGACGCCCGCCTGACGGGCGAAAGCCGCTTCTTTGGCGATCTGGATCCAGCTCAGCGTGTGCTGATGAGCCACACCGATTTTGTTTCCGAGGCCCCCGAAGGCTTTACCATTACCGCCCGAACCAGCCTCTGTTCTGCCGCTGCGATGGAGTGCGCTGTGCGGAATCTCTACGCCGTGCAGTTCCATCCCGAGGTTGAAAACACCGTAAACGGCAAGGCCATGCTGCGCCGCTTTGTGTATGATATCTGCGGCGCTGTCGGCGATTACAATATGACGGACTATCTGGAGCGTCAAATGGAGGCCGTGCGCGCGCAGGTGGGCGATAAGCGCGTGCTGCTTGGCCTGTCGGGCGGCGTGGATTCCTCCGTCTGCGCAGCGCTTCTGTCCCGCGCCATTCCCGGCCGTCTTACCTGCATTTACATTGACCACGGCTTCATGCGCAAAAACGAAACGCAGGAGGTTCGCGATGCCTTTGCCGGGCGTGCGCTGGATCTGCGTATTGTCGATGCCGGCGAACAGTTTATCGAGGCACTGAAAGGCGTCACCGATCCCGAGGAAAAGCGCAAGCGCATCGGGCGGGAGTTTGTCCGTGCCTTTGAAAAGGCTGCGCGCGACTGCGGCAACCCCTCCTTCTTGGCGCAGGGAACCATCTATCCCGATGTTGTGGAGTCGGGCAGCAAGAACAAATCCGCCGTCATCAAGAGCCATCACAATGTCGGCGGCCTCCCCAAGGACATGAGCTTTGAAGGCGTAGTAGAACCTTTGCGCGGTCTGTTTAAGGATGAGGTCCGCGCGCTGGGGCGCATGCTGGGGCTGCCTAAGGCAATTGTCGAGCGCCAGCCCTTCCCCGGTCCGGGGCTTGCCATCCGCGTAATCGGAGAGGTTACCGGCGAGCGCCTGCATATCCTGCGCGAGGCAGATGCAATTGTCCGGGAAGAGATCCGCCGCAGCCGCGTCAAGGCCGATCAGTACTTCTGCGTACTGACCAATGTCCGTTCCGTCGGCGTCATGGGCGACTTCCGCACCTACGATTATACCCTTGCCATCCGTGCCGTCCGCACAAACGACTTTATGACCTGCGAGTATGCCCGTCTTTCCCATTCCCTGCTCAGCCGCATGTCAACGCGCATTACCAACGAAGTGCAGGGCGTAAACCGCGTGGTGTACGATATCACAGGGAAACCCCCGGCAACGATTGAATGGGAATAAATATTTAGTGTTATTCGAATCCCGAAAAGCGTTGATATTACAGCGTTTTTCGGGATTTTACTTTTCAGGTGGCTACAAATCGGCTACATCTGAAGCCTTTTTTGTAGCCAGAGGCTCACGGC
>CAVFPH010000014.1:0-30909 GCA_963624325.1 bacterium | reverse complement strand
AGCGCCGCCTTGCTTATTCCGCAGCGGCGGCGTGTACGCCGCGAGGAGAAAATCCGCGAAGGAGGTCTCCTTCGAGAGCGGATTTTCATTCCTCTCAGATTTTCTGCCCGTGGGGCGCAGCCCCACAAGAAAATCTGCCTTACCCCAATAAAAATCGCAGATTTTTATTGGTTATCTTAGCTCCGTCCCGGCGCCGAGCAGCTCGAGCACGGCTGCAGATCCTTGTATGCCGAGTCATTCACCTGCGAGTAGGTAAAGCTGCCCTTCAGCGGCAGGTACTTGCTGTTCACCTGGCTGCACCACTCATCGGCATGGTAGTACGATCCGCCGTCGGGGTTGTAGTAAAGTGCCTTGTTGGGGTTGGGCGTAAAGGTGGGCATCAGCGTAATGGCCACCGTGGGCGTCACGCTCTCCTTAATCTCGGTGGCCGAGGACAGGCTGACCGGGTCCACATACCAGATGCCGTTCACGCGCAGCATCAGCACCTCATAGCGGTAATTCTTCTGTGTGTTGTTGCCGCGGTCCATCAACGTTTCCATCGTGATGGTGCGGGAGTCGTCCGATTGGCTGCCCGCCATATAGGTGATCTTGTAGCTTACCGGGGTATTGACGCCGCGGATGGTGAACATCGAGCGCTCGGGGTTTTCCTGAGAATTGACCCAGGAGGGCGTGCAGCAGCTGATCATCGCCGTGTAGTCGCTGCTCATCCAGCTGTTCATAAACAGCTCCAGCTTTTCCTGCGCCTCGGACTGCGAGTTCTGCGTGGGGATGGGCGTGGGCGCGTAGGATACGGCGCTGTCCGCTTGCCCGCTGTAGCCGCTGTTGGCCGCCAGGCTGCTTACATCGCTGGCCGTCACGTTGCTGCCGAAAAGCGCGCTGTAATCAACACCGCCCGTGCCCGTGCCGCTGCCCGATGTGCTGCCGATGGGCGTGGTAAACCACAGCGCCGCCGCCAGCGATACAATCATCAGCGCAATGTAGAGCAGCGTCATCGTGGTGCGTGCCTGGGGCACAAAGGCGCGGAAAACCCACATGATCAGCAGGGACAGGGCGGATAAAGCCAGAAAAGCCCAGTGAATTTCGGTGCGGCGGCACACCATGGCCACCACAAACAGGATGGGCAGCAGCAGGGTCATAAGCACCTGCAGCCACACAAACGTGTGCTGATTCCGCCTGCCGTTCTGTTTCTTTTCGGGGGGCACCCGAAACCCGCCTCCATTGGAATGATTGCGGTTCAGCCCGCATAACGGTGAGGATGAATATTTCTGCCTGTTTTCGCTCATTCGTCCTCCTCCTTTCAAAATACATGATTATTCACTTTATTATAACACAATTGTAATAAAAGTAAACCCATCGCGCGGCAAGGGCGATGAGCATAAAAATTCCGCCGAAAATCCTTCGATTCTCGGCGGCAGGTTCATCCGTTTACCATTTTTTCTGCAGATATTCGCGGACACTGCCCAGAAAATCCGCCGCGCCGGCAACCAGCCTTTGCGTATCTTCCACGGAGCAGATGTAAAAATCCTCATAGTCGCTGCGGTTGCGGATCAGGGAGGCGTTTGAAATCAGCTTGCCGTAATCGCGGGGCAGGATATCGGTTTTCAGATAGTTCATGGTAAATCGGGCAATCACGGCGGCGTGCTTTTTGTAATCCTCCCCGTCCAGCGCAATCACCGCGCGCATGGCATGAAAAATGCAGTAATAGGCACGGTTGTTTGCGGAGGCGTAATCGTCGGCGTTCAGGTCGCGCCTGGCGGTTTCCAGCATTTCCGCAGCCTTGGCAAGGCGGTATTTTGACAGGTCGGTCAGGGTCATATCAGGCACTGATGCGCACCCCTTCCCGCTCAACATTCTTGAAGAAGGGCAGAAAATCCGCATTTTCGCGGTAGTACGCCCTGTTTTCCACAATGGGGGACACAACAACGCCGTAATCCATCAGGATATCCGCGGCGGCTTCGCCGATCTGCCAGTGCTTTTCGGCAATGCTTCGGCGGGAGGCATCCACCAGGAACATCACATCAATGTCCGAACCCTCATCGGCGTCCATGCGGGCATAGGAGCCGAACAGGATCACATCAAAGCGTTCCTGCGGAAAAATTTCGGCAAGGCTTTTGCAAAGCCGGGCAATGATTGCGCGGACTTCGGGCTGAGAACACATGCGAAAATTCCTCCTTTCCGTCAAATGCATTATAACACAGGCGGCGCAATCCGTTCAAGGGGGAAGCTTTTGGGCACGCCTTTTCCAAGCGGAATTGCCTTTAAGAGCATAAAAATTCCGCCGAAAATCCTTCGATTCTCGGCGGCCTTTTGTGGCAGGGGCAGTAAGACTCGAACTCACAACAAAGGTTTTGGAGACCCACGTGTTACCATTACACCATGCCCCTACGAACATTCCCTATTATATGGGTGTTCGGGCAAAAAGTCAAGCAATATTTTGCGCCTGTTGCGCCGCCCGCACTTTTCGTTGTATAATACAGCGTAAATTTTGTGCGGAGGATGCTGCAATGCCGCTGAAAAAAAGGCTTTCCGTCCTGCAGATGACCTACATTGCCCTGGGCGCGGTGCTTATCGCCGTCTGTTCCTGGATCAGCATACCGGCCACGGTGCCCTTCACCTTGCAAACCTTTGCCGTGCTTCTGGTGTGCGATCTGCTGGGCGGGCGCATGGGGCTGATCTCAGTATTGCTTTATTTGGTGCTGGGCGCCGTCGGCGTGCCGGTATTCAGCAATTTCGGCGCGGGCATCGGGCATCTGCTGGGCGTCACGGGCGGCTATATCCTGGGCTTTGTCCTATCCGCCCTGGTCATGTGGGCGGTGCAGGGCCTGTGCCCCAATAAGCCCGTCTTCCGCCTGCTTGGCATGGTGCTGGGGCTGGCTGCCTGCTACGCCGCGGGCACGGCATGGTTTATGGCCGTCTACCTGCGCACAAAGGGGGATATCACCCTGGGCGCGGTGCTTGGCCTGTGCGTCCTTCCCTACCTGATCCCCGATGCCCTCAAAATTGCGCTGGCATGGCTGATATCGGGCCGTCTGCGCAGCGCATTGCGCCTATCACAGGAGAACGGAAAATGAAAATCGCATTGCTGGAACCCCTCGGTATATCCAAAGAACTGCTCAGCGAAATGACCGCCCCGCTCATCGCGCGCGGGCATGAGGTGATTATCTACGATCAAAAGCCCGCCTCCCCGCAGGAGGTCATCCTGCGCGCGCAGGGCATGGACGCGGTGATCATCGCCAATACGCCCTTCCCCAAGGAGGCTGTCCTTGGCAACCCCTCCCTGCGCTACATTGATGTGGCCTTCACGGGGGTGGATCATGTGCCCCTGGATCTTTGCCATGAACGGGGTATATTGGTATCCAACGCTGCCAATTATTCCAATCAAAGCGTGGCCGAGCTGACGGTGGGCATGGCCATTGCCCTGCTTCGCCGCCTGCCTGACTGCGATGCCGCGGTGCGCGGACATCGGGGCAGCGCGGGACTGCTGGGCCGCGAGATTGCCGAGCGCACGGTGGGCATTGTGGGCCTTGGGCGCATCGGCCTGCGCGTGGCGCGGCTGATGCTGGCCTTCGGCGCGCGGGTGGCGGCCTGCGATCGCCCGATGTGCTGGCCGCCTCCGATATCGTCACCCTCCACGCGCCTGCCTGCCCGCAGACAAACAAGATGTTCGGCGCAGCGGAGTTTGCGCAGATGAAGCAGGGTGCGCTCTTTATCAACTGCGCCCGCGGCGCGCTGGTGGATTCCCGTGCCCTGGCCGATGCCCTGATATCGGGACACCTTGCCGGCGCGGCGGTGGACGTATACGACCGCGAGCCCCCGCTGGATGACGGCGAGCCGCTGCTGCACGCGCCCAATGTCCTGCTGACCCCCCATGTGGCCTTTGCCACCGAGGAGAGCATGCTGCGCCGCGCGCGGATTGTGTTTGACAACCTGGCGGCGTGGATGGAGGGAGAGGCGCAAAATATCTGCTGAAGCAGGCCGTTAAAAATCTGCGGATTTTTATCGGGTTATTGCGGATTTTCCTGTTCACTTCGTTCACGGGCAGAAAATCTGAGAGAAATGAAAATTCGCTCGCGGAGGGAACCTGCTTCGGGGACGCCCTCACAATTCGGCATAGTCGTTTTGCTGCGCTGGCGCTAAGCGCCCTCCGTTGCCTCCCGCTGAGTTACTGCCGCTTTTACGCTGGCCATTATCAATTTCAAGATGGTTCTTTGGTTCTTTCTTGACGCAAGAAAGAACCGTACCCCTTATTTCGGAGGTTTGTCATGCCGCCGCTCAATTTACTGATCAAGCCTGCCTCGGGGCGGTGCAACATGCGCTGCCGCTACTGTTTTTATGCCGATGAGACCGCGCGCCGCGAGGTGGCGGACTACGGGCTGATGACGGAGGAAACGCTGGAAGCGGTGATCCGCCGCGCGCTTGCGCATGCCGAGGGCGTTTGCACCTTCGGCTTTCAGGGGGGCGAGCCTACCCTGCGCGGGCTGGATTTTTTCCGCCGCGCCGTCGCGCTGCAGCAGCAGTACAATGTGAACCATGTGCGCATCGAAAACGCGCTGCAGACCAACGGTACGCTGATTGACGAGGAGTGGGCGCGGTTCTTTGCCGAAAACGGATTTTTGATTGGGCTTTCGATAGACGGTATGGCAAGCCTGCACAACAAAAACCGTTTGGATGCCCGCGGGGAGGGCACGCTGACCCGCGTGCTTGCCGCCGCGCGCCTGCTGCGGCAGCACAACGTCACCTTTAATGTGCTCACCGTGGTCACGGGGGACACGGCGGACAGGATCGACCTGGTGTATGATTTCTTTGCCCGCCATGACCTGCGCTGGCAGCAGTACATCCCCTGCCTGGACGCTTTCGGCGAAAATCAGGGCTGGCTGACAAGCGAAAAATACGGGCAGTTCCTCTGCCGCCTGTTTGACCGCTGGGCGCAGGATGTCATGAATGGGCAATTTATTTACATCCGCCAGTTTGAAAACTATCTGGGCATGCTGCTGGGGCGCGCGCCCGAAACCTGCGGCATGACGGGCTGCTGCGGCATGCAGTACACCGTTGAAGCCGACGGCAGCGTGTATCCCTGCGATTTTTACGTGCTGGATGCCTACCGCCTGGGCAGCTTTGTGACGGACGATTTTGACACGCTGGACAAAAAGCGGGCGGAGCTGCGCTTTATTGAGGAATCGGCCGAAAAGGATCGCGAGTGCCTGGCCTGCCGCTATTATCCCCTGTGCCGCGGCGGCTGCCGCCGTGACCGCGATGACGGCACGGGCGCGCTTTCCCGCACGCGGTTCTGCGAATCCTATCAAATGTTTTTTGAGTATGCGCTGCCGCGCCTGATTGCGATTGCCAAACGGTGCAAAAAATAATCAAAATGAGAACGGGGAACGGACAATTCGTCCGTTCCCCGATTTTGACCGTCGGCAAAGCCGCCGCCCACCGATAAAAGTTTTCAACTTTTATCGGCACTTCGCATCCCCATGTTTCACAAACAGCATCGTCACAAACGCCAGTGCGACAAACACCGTCGCGTAGGGGAACAGCGTCGTCATGCCCGCGTGGTCCATCAAAAGGCCGCTCAGGTAGGGCGTTACCGTCTGCGCCGCCATGCTGGCGGTGTAGTAAAAGCCCGTGTACTTGCCCACATCCCCGCCGCGGCACATTTCCACCACCATCGGGAAGGAGTTCACATTGATCGTCGCCCAGGCAATGCCCGCCAGGGCAAACATCGCGTTCATCACGATGGGGCTGCTGTCCGCCCGCAGGAAGGATGCCGCGGCAAAGGCGACAGTCAGCATCACAACGCCCGCCAGAATCGTCTTTTTGCGCCCGAACTTGGTGGAAATCATGCCCACCGGCAGGTAGCTGACAATGGCCGCCGCCTGCGCGAGGATCAGCGTCATGTTGTAATCGCGGGAGAGCACCTTGTCGGCATACACGCTGTATTTGCTGGTGACGGCGTTGTAGCCCATGAACCACAAAACAATGGAAATCAGGATGAAAATCAGGGATTTGCGCTCGCCCGCGCTCAGCTTTCTGTCGCCGGGGTCACCCTCCTCGTCATCCTCTATCTCAATGCCGTACAGGCGGCTCTGCTCGTGCATTTCCCGCACAAAGCGCGGCTCCCGCACCGTCAGCATGAAAATGCCCAGGGACAAAATCATCAGGATCGATACCACGCCAAAGAACATGCCGTAGGGCATCAGCGCGTTTTTCGCCGCGCCCGTGCCGAATAGGATGCCCAATATCAGGATCAATATGCCGCCCGCGCTGCCCATCAGGTTGATGATGGCATTGCCCTTGCTGCGCAGGGGCTTCAGGGTGACATCGGGCATCAGCGCCACGGCGGGGGAGCGGAAGGTGGCCATGGCAATGAGCAGCAGAAGAAGCACGCCGATAAAGCAAATCAGGGGCTTGGGGTTATTTTCCGTCTGCACGTGGGCGTAGGCCTGCCGCGCGGGGGCAACATAGCGCGCGTAATCATCGGTATCCAGCGTCATGGCCAGGAAAGCCTCGCGGCTGACGGCCGTCACGCCCTCCTCCGCGGTGTCCGACAGCACATAGCGCTCGCCGTCCGGCGTCATCAGGGTGTCCTCATAGGTAAAGTCGTACAGCGTTTCCAGCGCTTCCCGGCTGTCCATGCCGCGCACGGCGGCCAGGTTTTCCAGCTGCATGCCGTCCACCATGGACAGTACCGCCAGCAGGATTGCCGCCGCCAGCGTGCCAAACAGGATAAAGGGCGTGCGCCGTCCCAAACGGCTGCGGCACTTGTCGGACAGCGTGCCGAAAAGGGGCAGCATGAACAGCGCCAGCACGTTGTCCAGCGCCATGATGATGCCGCTGTGTGCCTGCGACATGCCGAATTTGTCCGTCAGGATCTTGGGGATGATGCTGTCATATGCCTGCCAGAACGCGCAGATCAACAGGAATGCGAACCCGACAAACAGTGTGCGGCGATAGTTCAGCTTCATGGTGCGGCCTCCTTGCGGGGATGTATGATATATGCTGTTATGATACCATAAAACGGCACAAAAGTCTATTCTAACTTAGCGGGAGGCAACGGAGGGCGCCGGCGCCTCCGTTTATACCCTGCGGATTTTCTGCCCGTGCGCCATCGGCGCACAAGAAAATCCGAAAAAAATCCGCTGAAAGCCGAATGACTTTCAGCGGCCTCCCCGATAAAAATCGCAGATTTTTATCGGTATTTACAATGTTTTCAGCATCTTCCGATCCACCCTGCGGTACAGCAGCAGGCACACCGCCAGCGATACCACCTCTGCAATGGGAAAACTGTACCACACGGCGTTCAGCCCGCCCAGCTTGCTCAGGATCCACGCCGCGGGCAGCAGCACCACCAGCTGGCGGCACAGGCTGTTGATCAGGCTGTACACGCCCTTGCCCACCGCCTGGAATACCGTGCCCAGCGTAATGCCCACGGCGGCCAGAATGAAGTTCAGGCTGATGATGCGCAGGGCCGGGCAGCCCACCGCGGTCAGTTCGCTCGGGCCGTTTGACTCAAACAGGCTCAGCAGCACCTGCGGAATGGTCATGAACAGCAGCATGCCGATGGCCATGATAACCACCGCCATGCGCAGCGCCACGCGGATGGCGTCATACACGCGCTCTCGCAGCCGCGCGCCGTAATTGTAGCCAACAATGGCCACCATGCCGTTGCTCAGGCCGAAAACGGGCATAAAGATGAAGGACTGCAGCTTTGAATACGCGCCCAGCACGTTCACCGCCACATTGCCGAAGGCAAGCAGGATCATGTTCATCAGCACCGTCATCAGGCTTGATATTGCCTGCATGACAACGCTGGGCAGGCCCACCGCCAGGATATCGGACAGCACCGCGCCCTTGGGGCGGAAACCGCCGCGCAGGGAAAGGCGCAATTCGCGGTTGCGGGTCTGGTTCAGGGTCAAGCCCAGGAACATGCCGCAAAACTGGCCGATCACCGTGGCAATGGCCGCGCCGCCGATGCCCATCGCGGGGCAGCCCAGCAGGCCGAAAATCATGATGGGGTCCAGGATGATGTTGATCACCGCGCCCAGCAGCTGTGTGCACATGGAAAGGGTGGTATTGCCCGTGGCCTGCAGCAAACGCTCAAACACCACCGACATAAACAGCCCCAGGCTGTATACCGTCACGATGAACAGGTATTCCTCCCCCAGTGCCTGCAGCGCGGGGTCGCTTGTAAACAGGCGCATGTAGGTCTTGCCCAGGAACAGCCCGAACAGGCAGAACAGCACCACGCCGCACAGCTCCAGGAACACGCCCTGCAGGGCGGCATCCAGGGCATCCGCCCCGCGCCCTTCGCCCAGACGGCGGCTGACCAGGCTGTTGATGCCCACGCCCAGCCCCGTCGAAACGGCGATCATGAGCATCTGCACCGGGAATACCAGGGATACGGCGGTAAAGGCATCGGCGCTGTAGCGCGCCACAAAAATGCCGTCCACCACGTTGTAGAGTGCCTGCACCAGCATGCTGATCATGATGGGCACCGACACCTTGGGCACCAGTTTGTTCATGGGCATTGTGCCCAGCATCTTGCTTCTTTCCTGCTCCTGCATGGCAAACTCCCCTGCGTTTTTTTATCAGAACAAGGCAAGATGATAGCATCATTTGCGCCGTGCGTCAAGGAAAATGAAAAAAGGGCGGCGGCAAAGCCGCGGCCTACCGATAAAAGTTTTCAACTTTTATCGGGCTAAGCAGATTTTCCTGTGAGCTGCGCTCACGGCCGGAAAATCTGAGAGGAATGAAAATTCGCTCTCGGAGGAAACCTCCTTCGCGAATTTTCCCCGCCCGCGCGGCAAAGCCCCGCGATACGAATTAACAAGGCGGCGCTCGCGCCCGCCTTGACCACCCGCCAAGTTACTTTTGCGGTTTTTCCTGAAAATGGCAAGCCAAAGGGCTTCACCACTGGGAAAAGCCTATGGCGCGCTTCCGGTGGCAATTTCATTGTCTTTTTTCCGATACGATTATAAAAAAAGCCGCCCCGAAGGGCGGCATCGGGCGGCAAAGCCGCGGCCCGATAATATCCTGCTTTTGCTTATTCCGCCGGCGTCCAGGTGGTCTGGGTCTTCAGGCCAGCGGCATTGCTGTCCATCAGGGCCAGCGTCAGGCTGGTGGGGGCACCGTAAAGGGCGCAGTACTGATCCAGCTGCTGATACATGGCGGTGGAGTAGTAAGCTTCAACGGCAGCCTTGCCCGCCTCGGTGGACAGGTAGGCATTCTTGTAGGCAATCAGCTGATCAATGAAGGAATCGCTGATGCACAGGGTATAGGCGTACTTGTCTTCGCCTTCCTGCACCTGGGTGAACTTGGCGGCGTTGGCCATGGTGGGCGCCATGTTCATCAGGAAGGGCGCGGTGATGACGATGCTGTCGGGGATGATTTCATAGATGACCATGGCACCGGCATTGAGGGCCTTGGTGATGTAGGCCAGCTTGGCTTCCTTCACGGCAGCCTCATCGGCGGCGGAGGCAAAGTTGGCGCTGTAGGTGGCCCAGCTGGAGGCCAGGGTGGGATAGTACTTGTCGTACAGGTTCAGCAGGGCATTTTGGCCTTCTTCGGTGGCCAGGTCATCCACGGTGTAAACCTTCACGGTGCCGTTGTACTGCACGCCGTAGGAGCAGTAATAGTTGTAGGTATCCTCTTCCTCAACGCGGAGCTGACGCACCCAGCTGACGGAAACCTTGGGGTTGTCCTGGAAATCCTGGGTCTTGCTGGTGCCCGCTTCGGACACGCCCAGCAGATGCAGGTTGCTGGCATCCAGAACCATTTCCAGGTTGGTGTTGGAGGGAACGTTGTTGCGGCTGGTAGCCAGCTGATACATTTCGCGGTAGTTGTATCCGGTGTCATCCTGCGCATAGGAGGCATCGCCCAGATAGGTGCCGCCCTTGAGGAACTCACGCACGGCGGCAACCTGCAGTTCGCTGTCCCATTCGATTGCGCCGTAGTTTACGCCGCCCACCTTCTTCTGGGTGGCGGAAGTCACAGCATCGGACTCCATCTTTACATAGCCGTGAGCCTCAGCCCAGGCCTTGCCCTCTTCATCCGTGATCTCGGCCACGGCGAAAACAGGCAGCACCATCATCAGAGCCGCCAGCAGCAGGGCGGTCAAACGCAGGGAAGTCTTCATATCTTTCTCCTCTTTTCTGCCCGAACAATCTATTGTCGGGCGCAACGGATATTGTACGCCCCAAATCGATAATTGTCAACCGATTTAACAAAAGATGGACGGAAAAATGGAAAAGATTCACGGCGCATCGGCATTTTGCCCTTCCGTCGGGCCATATGGCACCAGCAGGCTGATTTGCCTGAGCGCCCTTTGATGCATCCGCAGGGCGGCGCGGGGCGAGGAAAAAATCGCCTCGCCGATCTCTTCCCACGTAAGGCCGGACAGGTAGCGCATTTCCATCATGGCGCGCACGCGGGGATCGGGCAGGCGGGCGATGACGGCGCTGACCTCCCGCTGGGCGGCGGAGAGCTGCTGCTGCAGGCTTTCCGCCTGTCGGCGCACTTGGCGAATGCGCAAAACCAGCAGGGTATCCTCCTTCTCGCCCGCGCGGTAACGCTCCCGCAGGGCGCGCAGATGCTGCAATTGGCAGGTCATTTCGCTTTGAAGCAGGGTCACGCGGGACAGATAGCGCTCGGCGCGCAGCTCATTTTCTGGTCTGGGCATGTTCACACTCCGCTCATTTCTTCGGCGGCGTCTTCGGGCGCATCCCGGGCAAACAGATCTTCCAGCGGGGCGGTGCAGCGCAGAATCCGCTTAATCTGCACAGCCTGATCCAGGGTAAAGGCGGTCTTCCCCCGCAGCTTGTTTTCAAGCGTGGAATAGTTGACGCCCATCAGGTGCGACAGCTCCCCGCGGTTGATCCCCAGCAGCGCCATCCGCGCGGCCAGGTTTCGGTACAGCATCGTCTTCGTCTTCATGTTTCCCTCCTTAATGCGAACAATCGTTCTCATAGATTCGGATACAGTATAGGCCAAACGCGCCCTGCCTGTCAAGAATCGGGAAAAAATTGCAAAAAATCAGGCGAAAATTCCGCAAGGCGCAGGGAGAGATACACGATGCGACGCAAAAACAAAAAAAACCCGCGGCAAAATCTGCCGCAGGATGTATGGGCTTCGGCAAAGCCTCCGCCCGCCGAAAAAATGAAATCTCATTTTTTGGTGGGCGCAGCCCAAAAAAATCCCCGCCGATCCTTTCGAATCGGCAGGGATGCCTGAAATATGAAGTAATGTGCGCTTACTCGGCGGAGAAGGCCTGCGCAATCGCGTTCACGATGGCCTGGCAGTCTACCGTCGCGCCGCTGACGATGTCAACGCTCGCGCTCTGGGAGGAGAGGATGCTGCCTACGTAGGAGGCCAGCTGCTCATCGGTGATGATCATGGACTCGCGGCCGCTGCCGATGGAGATGTCCGTCAGTTTGCCGTCCGCAACGGTGATCTTGACTTCGATCTTGTCATGCAGGCCGTCCACAACCTGGGTGTACTCGCCGTCCGCGGCATTTGCCCAGGCGGGGCCGTCATTGGTCTTTTCCACAGCCTTCACTTCGGAAGCGCCGCCGAAAGCGGTCTGCGCCGCGGCGCGGCCGGAGAGCATGGCTTCGGAGAGGAACACGCCGTTCTGGTAGAGGTTGGCAACATAGCTGCCCAGCTCGCCGGCTTCGTACAGGCCGGGGATGATCTGCTCATCCCAATCCAGCACGTGGCCTTCGGTATCACGCATGGCGCCGCCGGTGGTGGCTACCAGGGTGGGGGTGATGGCTACGGCGTAGTAGGGAGCGGTTTCGATCTTGGCCATCTTGGCGGCGTCACGGCCAAAGTCCTCGTCCACGCCCTTATCGCACATTTCGTTGTAGCGCTCGATGGTGGCCTTCAGGGCTTCGGGATCGCGGCCGATCTTCTCGGCCAGCTCTTCGATGGTGTCGGCCTTGATGATCCAGCCCTTTTCGATTTCGGCCAGGTTATCGCTGCTCCACACATAGCCCTCGGTGGTGGTGGGCCAGCTGAGCCACTGGCTGGCGATGGAGCCGGCGGCACGGGTGGTTTCGTCAAAGATCAGGTGTACGGGCAGGGCCTTTTCATGGGGCAGGTCGGTGTAGCGGCCGTACTCCAGATACTTCATGTGCTGACGGTGATAGCTCTTCGCCTCGTTGTAGAAGCGCTGGCTGTCGGAGTCGATTTCGATCCAGGAATTGCCCGCCATGGTGAAGTTGCGCATGAAGGTGGATTCATACTCGGGCACCTTGATGCCAAGCCAGAAACCGCCGGACTGGGTCTGGTTCTTCATATGCCAGATCTTCGCGCCCGCTTCCATCAGCATCTTGATGCCGTCGCCCGTGTTGCCGGGGGTACCGGCGGTGTAGACGATGTCCATGCCGTGGAAATCACGCTGCATTTCCAGGTTGTTTTCGTAGCCGCCGCAGGCCAGCAGAACGCCCAGACGGCTCTTGATGGTGTACTCGTTGCCATTGGCATCGGTGGCCACAACGCCGCTCACTTCGCCCGTTACGGGATCCTGCACCAAGGCGATGGCGGGGTTCTCATAGCGCACTTCCATGCCGCGGGCCTTGACGGCCTCGTCAAAGCAGCGCCATACGCCGCCGTTTTCAAAGGAGCCGGAGCCCTTCTTGCGCAGATGCGCGCTGGCACCCGAGAAGTCGGCGCCCGGGAAGGTGTTGAATTCCAGCACCATGGCGCCCCACTTGAGCTCGCCGCCGCCTACGTAGCCGGCCTCATAGCCCGCGCTCTCGGCAACGCTTTCCACCCAGGGCAGCTGCGTGGCAAAGCCGTTTACCAGCCAATCCAGATAGGCATCCGGAATGGCGTTGGGCTTGTTGCAGGATTCCAGATAAAGCTTGAAATCCGCCACGGCGTCCTCGGAGGGAACAATAAAGGTCTGGCCGGAAGCGATGGAGTTGCCGCCGGCAAGGGATTCGGGCATCTTCTCCAGGATGACCACCTTGGCATCGGGATCGATATCGTGCGCTTCCACCGCAGCGGCAGCGCCCGCAAGACCGAAGCCGACGATGACAAAGTCCGCCTCTTCATCCCACGTGACTGTTGACACGGGGCGTACCCAGTCCGCGCATGCGGGCAGGGCCATGCTCAGCGCCAGCACCAGAGAAAGTACAGCCAGGAAACATTTCTTCATAGTAACCCTTCCTCCTTCTGTGTTGTGCGGATGAATGCACTTATTGCTCATCGTGCATTCATTTCCGCACCCGAAAGGCTTGCATTTTTGCAACCTTTCTTGTATTATCGATTATAAAGTATCAAGTGCTTTGACAGTCAAGCACTGATTTACAGATTTTGAAAGGGAATTTCAGGAACGCGGAGGGATCATCATGGAAATTTCAATCGGCAAGCTTTCGGAAGCCTTCGGTCTCAGCGATGAAGCGCTTCGCTTTTACGAAAAGAAAGGGCTCCTGCACCCCGAAAGGAAGGCATCGGGCTACCGCGTCTTTCAGCGGTCGGATATTCAGCTGGTAGCCAATATCCGCCGTTTGCAGAACCAAAACTTTTCGCTTGAGGAAACCCGCAGCGTCTATTCCGACACGGATGAGGAAACGCTCTGTGCCATGTACGATGACAAAATCGGGGATTTTCGCCGCAGCATCGCCTATCAGGAGCATGTTCTGGCGCACATGGAGGATGCCCGCAGGACCCTTTGTTCCCTGCCCGAATCCCTGAATGTGCCCTGCCTGTGTGACGCCGAGCCGGTCTATCTGCTGGAATATCCGTCCATTCCGGCCATGTGGGACCGCGTTCCGCAGGAGCCCCTGCTCAAGGAGCTTCTGCATCATCTGCCCATCGTATCATTCACCTCCGTTATCGATAAAAGCGCCTTTGAGGGCAAAGCGGCCGTGCCCAGCAAGGGAATCTGCTTTTTTGAGCGGGATCTTGCCGTCCTGAATGTCGATCCCGCGCCCATGCGCCGCATCGATGCCGAAAAGACCGTCACATGCCTGTTTCGGCTGGAGGACGGGAAATTTGATATCGCCGAAATCATCAAAACCATGCGCGCCTACATGGATGATAAGCACCTGCGCGCCGCCGATGCCGCCTTCACCGTTTTCAGCGCCAGCCTGGTAAATCACCAAGGCAGCGCCATCCATTACGCGCGGCTGTGCGTGCCGGTGATATAAGGCCCGAATTCATGCCTTCAGCCCGCCTTGTACATTGACAAAACTGTCTGTTCGTTCTATCATTTATATGGATAGAAAGCTATCCGTTCAGCGAAAAAAATCGGAGGTTCTTATCATGCAGGATTATTTTCATCCCACGTTTGTGATTACCATGCAGGACGGCTCGGTGATGGAGGGCGAACTGTATCCCGAGTATGCTCCCCAGTCTGTGGGCAACTTTGTCGCCCTGGCCAACAGCGGCTTCTATGACGGGCTGATTTTCCACCGCGTGATCCCCAATTTCATGATTCAGGGCGGCGACCCGCAGGGCACGGGCATGGGCGGCCCGGGCTATTCTATCCGCGGGGAGTTTGAGCGCAACGGCATCTCCAACCCCATCAAGCACACCCCCGGCGTCATTTCGATGGCGCGCAGCATGCGTCCCAACTCCGCCGGCTCCCAGTTCTTTATCATGACCAGCGTCTCCCCGCATCTGGATGGCAGCTATGCCGCCTTCGGCCGCGTCACCAAGGGATTGGAGCATGCCGACCGCATCCAGAATGTCCGCCGTGACCGCTCCGACCGCCCCTATGAGCCGCAGACGATTGCCTCCATCCGCGTGGATGTGCAGGGTCACGAGTACCCGTTTGACAAGCTGTAATTTCTCCCTTCGTCAGCCTTCATAAGCAAAAGGAGCATCCCATGGATAACAACACCCTGAGCGTACAGATTGCCGGGCGCGATTATACCCTGACCGGGGTTGAATCGCCCGAGCATACCCAGCGCATTGCCGCGCTGGTGGATCGCAAAATGCGGGAATTGACGGCGGGCGGCATGATCAATCGGGAATCCGCCGCCGTGATGGCCGCGCTGACGCTGGCCGATGAGCTGGTAAAATCGCAGGATGACAATACCCGCCTGCGCAGACGGCTGGATGAGGGTGCGCATGGCTGATCGAATTCCGGAGCTTCTGTCCCCTGCCGGCAGCTATGAGGCCGCGCTGGCCGCCCTGTGCGGCGGCGCCGATGCCATCTATCTTGGCGCATCCGCCTTCGGCGCGCGTGCCTCTGCCGGCTTTTCCCGTGAGGAGCTGGGGCAGATCATTGATCTTTATCACTTTTACGGCCGCCGCGTGTACGTAACGGTCAATACCCTGGTCAAGCAGGATGAACTGGACGGCGTGCGCGATACCCTGCAGATGCTTTCGGATCTGCATGCCGATGCCGTGCTGGTGCAGGATGCGGGGGTGCTTGCCCTGATCGCGCGGGAGTTTCCCTCCCTGTGCGTGCACGCAAGCACCCAAATGGCGCTGCACAACGCCGCCGGCGCGCGCCTGGCGCAAAGCCTGGGCATGCGCCGCGTGGTGCTGGCGCGCGAATGCACGCTGGAGGCCATCCGCGAGGTAGCCGCCACCGGGGTGGAAACCGAGGTATTCGTCCACGGCGCGCAGTGCGTGTGCGTCAGCGGTCAGTGCCGGTATTCGGGGCTGATCGGCGGGCGCAGCGGCAACCGCGGGCGCTGTGCCCAGCCCTGCCGCCTGCCCTACACCTGGAGGGGGGAAACCCGTGCCTGGCTCTCCCCGCGGGATCTGTGCCTGCGGGATCATGTTCGGGAACTGGCAGAAGCAGGCGTGTGCTCCCTGAAAATCGAGGGGCGGCTTAAGCGTCCCGAGTATGTGGCCGTGGTCACCCGTGCCTACCGCAATGCCCTGGATGCCCTGCGGGACGGGCGCTTTGCCCCCGCCGACCGCAGGGAAACCGAGGCGCTTTCCCAGGTGTTTTCCCGCACCTTTTTCCCGGGCTATGCCTTCGGCGCGCGGGACGCGCAGGTAATCAACCCCGAGCGCGTATCCAGCGCGGGCATCCCCATGGGCAAAATCCTCCGCGTTTCCGCCAAGGGCGGCATCTGGCTGGCCGACCTGCAATTGGAAAAGCCCCTGCACAACGGCGACGGCCTGCAGCTGCGCGGCGCCAAGGAGCAGGATATCATCTACAGCGGTCCCGAAACGAAAGCCGGCAGCACCGCCACCCTGCGCTTGCACCATCCCGCCCGAACGGGCGACACGGTTGTGCGCATCGATGATGAAGCCCAGCTTGCCGCCGCGCGGGAAAGCTATCGGCAGGATGCCCTGCCCCGCGTCGCCTTTGACGCACGCTTGACGGCCGTCCCCGGCGCTCCCGCCGAACTGACCGTGTGGGATGACCGCGCGCGGGTGACGGTATCGGGCGATACCGTGCAGACGGCGCAAAACGCCCCGCTGGATGAACCCCGTGCCCGCCGCGCGCTGGAAAAGACGGGAGATACCGCCTATACCCTGCATGGTTTGACGGTGACGGGGGAGAATGCCTACCTGCCTGCCGCCGCGCTCAATGCCCTGCGTCGGGATGCCCTGGATGCCCTGCGCACCGCCCGCATTGCCGCCCATGCCCTGCCTGCCGCCGGCCCGTATCCGCCTGCCTGCCCGCCTGCCGCGCATGAGGCAATTCCGCCTCGGATTTTCGCGCAGGCCGCCGATCCCGCCCTGTGCCGCCTCCTTTTGGAAAACGGCGCGGATCAGGTCATTTACGCCCCCGCGGATATCACCGAGCCTGCCTTTTCGGCGGCGCTGTCCGTCCTGCCGGCAGATACTTGCGTGGCCCTGCCCGTGCAGCTGACGGATGCGGAGCTCTCCCGCCTGACAGCGCAAATCACCGCCCGCAATCTGCACATCGTCCTTGGCAGCATCGGCCAGCTTGCCGCCTGCCATGCGCCCGTCATGGGCGGCGAGGGTGTCCCCGTGTGGAACAGCCTTTCAAGCGCCCTGCTTTTTGAGCGCGGCATGCACTGGCAAACCCTGCCGCGGGAGCTGACCGCGCGGGAAATCGCCGCCATTTCGGATCAAAACCCCGCAGCGCAGCTTATCCTGCCCGTATACGGGCGGGCGCGGCTGATGTATCTGAACCACTGCCCGGCGCGCACGGCGCTTGGGCTGTCCGGGGACAGGCAGCATTGCCGCCTGTGCGCGCAGGGACGGGGCTGCGCGGGAGAATGCCTTGCCGACAGGCGCGAGGAGCGTTTCCCCCTGCTGCCCGTGCGAATGGATGCCGGATGCCTTGTGCAGCTGCTTTCCTGCCGCGTGCGCTCGCTGGGCACCCTGGCCCCGCGCAATCTGCACTGGCTGCTGGATTTCACCCTGGAGGACACGCAGGAGGCTCTGCATATCTTGCAGGCGTACCGTGCCATCCGACGGGGAGAGGCAGGCGATGTTCCCTGCTTTACGGAGCGCTATGACCGCGGCGTGGAGTAAGCTCGGCGCTTGGCAAAAGCCCCTGCATCTTCCAAATGCTAACAATTTGAAAACGTTTTAAAAATTTTCACTCAAAGTCATTGCGCGCGCAGGCCGCGCCGCATACACTATGCTCGGGAGGGGTACCGTATGATGAAGGAACGTGCGCTGCGCGTACTGGAATTCACCAAAATTCTGGACATGCTGGCATCGTATGCCGTAACCGATATGGGCCGCGAGGCCTGTACGGCGCTGACCCCGCTGAGCGATCTTGCGCAGGTCAACGAAGCCCTGGATGAAACCGAAGAGGCGCAGGTCATATTGACCTACCTTGGCGAAAGCCCCCTGATCGGCTTCCCCGATGTACGCTCCTACCTGACGCTTGCCGCCAAGGGCGCGGCGCTCAACCCCAAATTCCTGCTGAACATTGCCGAGTGCCTGCGCGCCGCCCGCGCTGCCCGCAGCGCCCTGGTTACGGACAGGGAAAACACGCCGCTTATCACCGGCCTTGCCAGCCACCTGCAAACCTTCCGCCAGCTGGAGGATGCCATCAACGATGCCATCATCAGCGAGGAGGAGCTTTCCGACCACGCCAGCCCGCAGTTGGCCGATATCCGCCGCCACATCAAGCAGTCCAACGAGCGCGTGCGCGAAAAGCTGAACAGCATGGTGCACGGCTCCGCCTTTTCCAAATACCTGCAGGAGGGCATCGTCACCGTGCGCGACGGGCGCTACTGCATCCCCGTCAAGCAGGAGTACCGCCAGTTTGTGCCCGGGCTTGTGCATGATCAAAGCAGCACGGGCGCCACGCTGTTCATCGAGCCCATGGCGGTGGTGGAGCTGGGCAACGACCTGAAACAGTGGAAGGCCAAGGAGCGCGAGGAAATCGAGCGCATCCTGCTGGAGCTCTCGGGCAGGGTCGGGGCGCAGAGCGAGATGATCGAGGGCAACATATACGTGCTGACCCGCCTGGATTTCATCTTTGCCAAGGGGCGCCTGTCCCGGGAAATGAACGCCGTCCGCCCGCACATGAACGATCAGGGGCGCATCAAATTCGTGCGCGTGCGCCATCCGCTGATCCCCCGCGAAAGCGTCGTTCCCTGCGATCTGTGGCTGGGGCGGGATTTTACCACCCTGATTATCACCGGCCCCAATACCGGCGGCAAAACGGTCACGCTCAAAACCGTGGGTCTGCTGACCCTGATGGCGCAGGCAGGACTGCATGTGCCGGGCAATCTTGGCACCGAGCTTTCGGTGTTTGAGCAGGTATACGCCGATATCGGCGATGAGCAGAGCATTGAGCAGTCCCTGTCCACCTTCTCCTCCCACATGACCAACATCGTGGAAATCATGAACGGCGTTACGCCGCGCGATCTGGTGCTCTTTGATGAACTGGGCGCGGGCACCGATCCCACCGAGGGCGCGGCGCTGGCGCAGACCATCCTGGATACGCTGCTAAAGCGTCAGGTGCGCACCGTGGCCACCACCCATTACAGCGAATTGAAGGCCTACGCCCTCTCCACCCCCGGGGTGGAAAATGCCAGCGTGGAGTTTGACGTGGCCACCCTGCGCCCCACGTATCGGCTGTCCATCGGCGTGCCGGGCAAATCCAACGCCTTTGAAATCAGCCGCAGGCTGGGGCTGAGCGCGGGCATCATCGACCGCGCCAAGGAGCTGCTTTCCGCCAACGATGTCCGCTTTGAGGATGTCATTGCCGGGGCGGAGTACCAGCGGCAGGTGGCGCAGCGGGAGCGCGAGGCCGCCGAGCAGGCGCGTGCCGAAACCATCCGCCTGCGCAGCGCGGCCGAGGCCCTCTACCGCGAGATGGAGGAAAAGCAAAAGACATCGGACCGCAAGGCCAAGGAGGAGGCCCGCCGCATTGTGGAAAACGCAAAGCGCGAGGCCGAAAGCGTCATCCAGGAGCTCAAGCGCATGAAAAAAGAGGGTGCGGAGGGCCGCGAGGCCGAGGTCAACGCCCTGCGCAAGCGCATGCAGAGCAACCTGGATAACCTGAGCGAGGGATTGCAGGGCGGCGCGTCGGCCGCCCCCGCCCCCAAGGATCTGAACATCGGCGACACGGTCGATATCCTGCACCTCAACACCCGCGGCACGGTGCTCTCCAAGCCCGATGCCAAGGGTGATGTGCAGCTGCAGGCAGGCATCATGAAACTCAAGGCCAACCTTTCCCAGCTGCGCCTGGTGCAGGATGGCAAGCCCAAAAAGCAAAAATCCACCGTGCTTGTGCACTCTCAGGCCGCCGGCCGCACCGTGCGCATGGAATGCGATGTGCGCGGCATGACGCTGGATGAGGCGCTCATCGAGGTGGAAAAGTACCTGGATGAGGCCGTGATGGCCGGCATGAACGAGGTCTGCATCGTGCACGGCAAGGGCACGGGTGCCCTGCGCGCAGGCATTCAAAAGCATCTCAAAACGTACCCGCACGTAAAATCCTTCCGCCTGGGACAGTACGGCGAGGGAGAAAGCGGCGTTACCATCGTTACACTGAATTGACGGAGGCAGCCATGAAGGATAAAGCATTGATCATGATCGTGGATGACGATCCCAACATTGCCCAGCTGGTAAAGCTGTACATGGAAAAAGAGGGCTATGAAACGGCCGTATACAGCCGCGGGGATGAGGCACTGGCGGTGTTCAAGCAGAATCCGCCAAGCCTGATGATCCTGGATATCATGCTGCCCGGCATGGACGGCTGGCAGGTCTGCCGCGCCGTAAGGCAGATATCGCAGATTCCCATCATCATGCTCACCGCCAAGGAGGAAACCTTTGATAAGGTGCTGGGGCTGGAGCTGGGCGCGGATGACTACATGACCAAGCCCTTTGAGGGCAAGGAACTGGCCGCCCGTGTCAAGGCCGTCCTTCGCCGCTCCTCCCCCGCAAGCGGCGAAAAGGACACCCTGTCCTTCCCCGGCCTTACGGTCAGCATGGAAAAGTACGAGGTATACTATCAGGGCAAGCCCGTCGAAATGCCGCCCAAGGAGCTGGAGGTGCTCTACTTCCTGGCCTCCCATCAAAACCGTGTCTTCACCCGCGAGCAGCTGCTGGAGCAGGTATGGGGCTTTGATTTCTTCGGCGACAGCCGCACGGTGGATGTGCACATCAAGCGCCTGCGCGAAAAGCTGCCCGACAGTGAGCAATACGGCTGGCAGATCCGCACGGTATGGAGCGTCGGCTACAAATTCGAGGTAAAATGAAAAAACTGTTTCACGGCATGTTCGCAAGGCTGATGGCTGTCATGATGCCGGCCATCGTGGTCTGCGTGCTGGTGCTGTATTCGCTGTTCTATTTCACCATCCGCCGCGATCATATCGACGCGCGCATGGAGGAGCTTAAACTTCAGGCCTACGATGTTGCCTACATGGCCAGCCGCGTGCACAACAACAGCGTTGCGGAGTCCTTCGGCTATACCTCCACCGCCGAGACCTACATCAAGTGGAAGGCCAACAAGATCTATTCCGAGTTCAATGCCTACTGCGTGGTGGTGGACCGCACGGGAAAAACCACCCTGTACGCCACGCCCGAACTGATGAGCGAGGAGGATATGATCTTTGACCAGCAGAAGATCATATCCACCCTAAGCCGCGTGCTGCGGGGCGAGGAAATCACCTACCGCACGCAGAGCAACGGCAAGCCCATGTTCACCGTGGCCGTCCCCTGGACGGACAACGGCACGGTGCTGGGCGCGGTGTTCATCCAAACCGCCGCGCAGACGGTTTACGCCACCTATTCCGGCTTTGCCGTCAAGGTATTTGCGGCGGCCTTCGGCACCTGCGTGCTGGCGGCCATTGCCGTGTTCTTTATGACCCGCCAAATTATCGCCCCCCTGCGCGTGATGGCGCAGATGGCCGGGGAAATGGCGCAGGGCAAGTTTGACCGCCGTGTGCCCGTGACCGGCAGCAGCGAAACGCGCGAGCTGGCCGCCGCCTTTAACCTGATGGCCACGCAGCTGGATGCCCTGGAGCAAACCCGCCGGGACTTTGTGGCCAATGTATCCCATGAGCTGCGCTCCCCCATGACCAGCATGCAGGGCTTTCTGCAGGGCATGCTGGACGGCACCATCCCGGCCGGGGAGCAAAGGCAGTATATGCAGATCGTGCTGGACGAAACGCGCCGCCTGTCAAAGCTGGTGGGCAGCCTGCTGAACCTCTCCCGCATGGAAAACAGCCAAACCGCGCTGGCCTATTCGGATTTTGACCTGCATGAGTGCATCCGCCGCGTGATCATCGCCAACATGTCCCAGCTGGATGACAAGCATATGGATCTGCAGCTCTCCTTTGAGGATGAGCCCATGTATGTCCATGCCGATGCCGATCAGATTGAGCAGGTGCTGGTCAACCTTCTGTCCAACGCCATCAAATACACCCCCGACGGCGGGCATATCGCCATTGATACCAGGCAGGAGGGTGCCGTTGCCCGCGTGACCGTCCGTGATGACGGCGAGGGCATATCGCCCGAGGATGCGCCCTACATCTTTGACCGCTTCTACAAGGCGGACAAGGCGCACACCGTCGGCAAGGGCACGGGCCTGGGGCTGTCCATCTGCAAGTGCATCATGGACAAGCACGGCCAATCCCTGCGCCTGCTGGAAAGCGAAAAGGGCGCGGCCTTTGAATTTACGCTGGAGAGCGGTCACGCCCCCGAGGCGCTTCCGCGTGCGGAGGAAAAGCATGCTGATCCGGGCGAACGCGAAGATTAACTGGACACTGGATACCGTCGGCGTGCGGGAGGACGGCTACCATCTGCTGGATATGCTGATGCAGTCCGTCTCCCTGCATGATACCCTGACCATCGAGCCGGCGGAGGAAATCACCTTTTCGTCAGACGGCGCCGTCCGCGTGCCGACCAATGAAAGCAACCTGGCCCTGCGCGCGGCCCTGACCCTGCGGGAATATGCAGGCACATCCCGCGGGGCAATGATCCATCTGCACAAGCGCATCCCCAGCGGCGCCGGCCTTGGCGGCGGCAGTGCCGATGCGGCAGCCGTGCTGCAGGGGCTTAATACCCTGTGGGAATTGAATTTAAGCCGGGAAACGCTTTTGAAAATCGGCCTCTCCCTGGGGGCGGATGTTCCCTTCTGCCTGACGGGCGGCCTTGCGCACGTGCAGGGCATCGGCGAAATCATTACCCCCCTGTCCTGCGCAAAAAATTATGCCTTGGTCATCCTGCAGCCCTGCCGCGGGCTTTCCACCCCGCAGGTCTTCCGTACGCTGGATGAGATGGATATATCCTCCGACCGCCCGAACACCGCGCAGGCAATCGCCGCGCTGGAGGCGGGAAACCTTGCCCTGCTGTCCAAAAGCCTTGGCAACACCCTGCAGCCCGTTGCCGTTTCCCTGCGGCCGCAAATCCGCCGCGCCATTGCCGATTTGCGGGAGCGCGGGGCGCGCATCGCCCAGATGACGGGTTCGGGCAGCGCGGTTTTCGGCGTGTTCGCCTCCCCTTCCGCCGCAGACACCGCCTATCAATCCCTTCGCCGCCGCTATGCAAACTGCTATGCGGCACAGACCATATAAAAAACCCCCGGCTCGATCATCGAGTCGGGGATTTGAAATCTGCATCCCGAGAAAATGAAATTTCATTTTCTCGACGGGAATCAGCCGTTGATTTCGTCCTTGAGCGCCTTGCCGGGCTTGAAGGATACGGACTTGGAAGCGGCAATCTGCTGGGGCTCGCCGGTTCTGGGGTTGCGGCCCATGCGGGCAGCGCGCTCTTTCACTTCAAATCCGCCCAGACCGGACAGCTGCACCTTTTCACCGGCCTTGAGTGCATCGGCAATCGCGGCGATGACGGCGTTGACGGCCTTGTCGGCGTCCTTGCGGCTCATATCGGAAGACTTGGCTACGGCATTGATCAGTTCGGTTTTATTCATGGTTCATTTCCTCCTTTTTTAAGGGCAGCGATGCTGCCAACGCCCGAAAACGGGCTGTTTTTTCAGTACCTTGTCAAGTATACATAGATTTGGCGGCTTGTCAAGTTTTCAACTGATTTTCCTGCGAATTTGCCGCATTTTCGGCATCCGCCGCGGCGGCAATCAGGCGGCAGAGCGCCAGGTGCAGGCATTCCTCGGCGCATACGGAATCCCCGCGCAGTTTTTCAATATCCCGCAAAAGCGGCAGCGCAGGGTCATCCTCCAGCAGCGCCTGATAATCCAGATGGTTGGCATCCAGCTTTTTAAGCATCTTTTCGGCGCGCAGCAGGGCAGGCAGGTCGGCTGATACATCGGAGAGCACAGCGGAAACGGTGCGGTTGCCGCGCTGCTCCTGCTTGAACTTTTCCCAGCTCTGCGCCACCTCCTCGGCCGTATCGCAGTGCGTGCTGCCGAAAATGTGCGTGTGCCGCGCCAGCATCTTGCGGCAGATGGCGGTGGTAACGTCGCTTAACTCAAACGTGCCGTACTGCGCACCGATGTCCGCCTGGAAAAACACCTGCAGCAGCACATCGCCCAGTTCCTCGGCCACATGCTCCCAGTCTTCCTCATGGACGGCCTGCGCGGTTTCATAGGCTTCTTCAATCAGATAGCGCGAAAGCGTCTCATGCGTCTGCTGCCGATCCCACGGGCAGCCGTTTTCGCCGCGCAGCCTGCGCAGCACGCGGGCAAGGTCCCACAGGTCATAGCGCTCCCGCTTCATCAGCTCCACCGGCGGCAGATAGACGGCGGCGGTGTGATCATAGCGCGGCTGACGGTCTATTTCGTAGAGCGGAATGCGGATAAACTCCCGCTTGGATGCCTTGGCAGGCGGGAAAAACAGCACCTGCGCCTCATCGCCGTACCAGCCTGCCAGCTTTAATTTGCATTCGCCCGCCAGCTGCCGCGTGTTCATTTCGGTCACCAGCAGGCCGTCCTGCGTATCGGGCACCGTCAGGGAGGTGGCACTGCAGATGCGCGCGGGCAGCTGTGCCCCCGCGGCCTGCAATAGCGGCGCATACAGCGGCATCCCCGCCCCCATATGCACGTTGTCCGGGTACAGCCGCATCAGGGCCGCCACGGTCTCGTCATCCGTCGCGTCCAGCACGGCATATACCGCATTGGTGCGCGCGGCGGCACGCTTTACCTGCTCTGCTGCAGCCGCGATGAAATCGTCAAAGTCCTCACTTTCCTCATGCAGGGCATCCAGCGTTTCAAACTGCAGCCCCTGCTCCCGCAAAAAAGCTGCGGCATCCGTTTCACCGGTGCGCAAAATCAGCCGCTTGGCCTTCTTCATGGCGTCCAGCGCGCCCAGCGTCAATTGATCCCGATGCCCGGCACCCAGGGATATCACGGTAATCTGATGCATAACGGCCTCCCCTTTCAGCGCTTGCCGCGGCGCAGGCGGGCAGGCAGATCCTCCTTGCGGACGGCCTTAAACAGCACTGCGCAGACAAAATAGACGGCGATGCCCGCGGCAACGCACACAATCACGGCAATCATCAATTTGCCGCGCCCGGCGGAAAGACAGCTTTCGGTAAACAGCTTCTGCCACAAAAGCCATACCACCCCGCCCATCACCAGCGTGGCGGCCAGCGGACGCAGCACAATGTCCGTCACCGGGAAACGCCCCGCGGCATACTTGACCACAAAATAAAGGTTTGGCACCATGCTGACCGTGTAGCACACCAGCGATGCGATGGGGGCGCCGTGAATATTGAGGGCGGGAATGCGCACCAGCAGGAAGTTGAGCAGCACCTTGCACGCCACCCCGGCCAGCAGGGTGTACATGGGAATGCGCTGCTTGCCGCATCCCTGCAGAATGCCGCTGGTTGCCTGCACCATGGTAAACAGCCCGATGGTCATGGCACTGACCTGCAAAAGCTCCCCCGCCACCGTCAGGTGCTCGGCTGTGTAGCTGCCCGAATAGAACAAAAACAGGATGGGCTTTGCCAGGATGCTCATGCCCACCGCGCAGGGAAAGCCGATGACCGCCGCAACCCGCATGCCCGTAATGCTCTCGCCCGATACGTACGCCCGGTCGTTTCTGGCCATGCCGGCGGATATCGCGGGCACCAGGTTGGTGCTCATGGCCATGGCCAGGGCGGTCGGCACGTTAATCAGCGTCAATACCATGCCGGAATACAGGCCGTAGCGCACCAGCGCCTCGGTTGCGTCCATGCCGCCGTTTTCCATCAGGTTGGTCAGCATAAAGCTGTCAATCCACCCGGCCAGGGGCACAATGCACGCGCCCAGCGTGATGGGAATGGAAATACTTACCAGCCGCACCGCAATGCGCCTGCGGGACAGCACCTGCGCGTCCTCTGCCTGCGGAATCTGCGCAAACGTGCGGCGGCTGCGCAGGTGCTTGATAACCATGTACAGCAGCGCCGCACCCTCGGCAATGGATGTGCCCAGCAGCGCGCCTGCCGCGCCCAGCGCCGCGCCGCCCCTGCGCATGCCCCAAATGGCCATGGGCAGGGCAATGCCCACCTTGCCCACCTGCTCAATCAGCTGGGATATGGCCGTGGGCATCATGATGCGGTGCCCCTGCATGTAGCCGCGGAACGCGCTCATCACGCACACAAACAAAAGGCTGGGGGCAATGGCCAGATAGCCCGCCCGTGCCTCGGGCGTGCCGCTGCGGCTGGATAGCATATCGCTGCCGCACAGCAAAAGGATGGTGGCAATCAGCCCCAGGGCCGTCAGTGCCGGCGCCGCCACGCCGAAGATGCGCCGCGCGCTGCGGGGATCCTCGCGCGTCACATAGTGCGATACCATGCGCGAAATGGCCACCGGAATGCCCGCCGAGGAGATTGTCAGCAGCAGGTTGTAGGACGGAAACACCTTGGAGTAAATGCCGATGCCTTCGCCGCCGATATAGGCTGCCAGCGGAATGCGGTACAATACGCCGACCACCTTGCAGATCAGCCCGGCGATGCCCAGTACGGAAATGCCGCCGATGAGCGACTTGGATTTCTGCGTCACGGGATACCCTCCCCAAAACATTCTCATCCTATATTATACCGCAAAGGGCGGAAAATGAAAACAGCCGCCCGATTCTTTTGAAAACCGGGCGGCTGCGCCGATCAAACTTTTATACAAGCTCCTTGTACGTCCTGCGGATGAAGAACACGGCGATGAAGAAGGTCAGAAAGTCCGCAGCCGGGAAGGACCATAGAATGCCGTCCAAGCCGAGGAAGATCGGCAGGATAATCGGCAAAAATACCCCGAACAGGATTTCCCTTGCCATGGATACAATGGTGGAGGCGGCTGCCTTGCCCAGTGCCTGCAGGTAGATGAATGTCCCCTTGTTAAGCGTCGCCAGGGGCATCAGGCACAGATAGGTGCGGAAGCACTTTACGGTAAATTCGGAGTAATACACGCTTTCGTTTGCCGCGCCGAACAGCATGGATATCTGCAGCGGGAATACCTCCACAATGAAAAGTGCCGCGGCGCCGACGGCAAACTCTCCGATCAGCAGCATGGAAAACAGCTTCTTTGCGCGGTCTTTTTTCTCCGCGCCGATGTTGTAGCCCGCAATGGGAATGCATCCTGCCGCCATGCCGATGGCAATCGAAATCGCAATCTGGAAGAACTTCATCACAATGCCCAGCACCGCCAGCGGAATCTGCGCATATTCCTGCTGCCCGAAAACGGGGTCAAGCGCGCCGTACTTCATGCACATGTTCTGAACCGCCGCCATCGAGATGACCATGGAGACCTGTGCCAGGAAGCTTGTAATGCCCAGCTGCGCAGATTTGAGAATCAGCCGTCCTTCGGGGCGGAAACTGCTTTTGCTGAGCTTAACAATCTTCATGCGGCAAAGGTACCAAACCGACAGGGCGGCGGTCAGCACCTGGCCGAGCACGGTTGCCACGGCAGCCCCCGTCATGCCCCAGTGAAAGGTGTAGATGAAAATGGGGTCGAGTATCAGGTTGGCCACTGCCCCGGCCACCGTTGCCGCCATGGCAAAACGGGGGCTTCCGTCACTGCGGATGATCGGGTTCATCGCCTGGCCGAACATGTAAAACGGAATGCCCAGGGTGATGTAAAAAAAGTATTCCTTTGCAAAGGCATGCGTCTCTTCATTGACCGTTCCGCCAAAGAGCGACAGCAGCGGCTCGCTGAAGAGAAGGTACAGAACCGTCAGCAGGATGCTGCTGATTACGCACACCACCACCGAGCTGCCAACCGCCTTGTGCGCGTCCTCCTTTGCGCCTCTGCCCAGCGCGATGCTGATAAAAGCGCAGCTGCCGTCCCCAATCAGGACGGCAATCGCAAGCGCCACCACCGTCATCGGGAATACCACGGTATTTGCGGCATTGCCGAAAGAGCCCAGGTAGCTTGCGTTTGCAATGAAGATCTGGTCAACGATGTTGTAGAGCGCACCGACCAGCAGGGAAATGATGCAGGGAACGGAGTACTTCCGCATCAGGCGTCCGATGGGCTCCGTCCCCAGGTACTGATTTGCCGATTCCATAAGCTTCGTCCTTTCCTTCGGACGATAAAGAAAATGCGCAGGCCCGTCAAATCCGGACTTACGCATTGCTGCAACACGATTTGGACATTCACTTTTCGGCCGGACTTCCTCTATCGGTCCGCGTTGAAAAAAATAAGCGTGCGGCTTTCTGCAACCGGATTTACGCAGAATTGCCACACGCTGCATGCGCATTGTAGCAGATTTCCCGGAAATTTTCAAGCTTCAAAACGGCCGGGATGGTGGGCCGCCGCGCGCTTTTACCCTTTGTCTTACGCAAACAGCAGCAGGGCGCAGACGAGGGCGACGGCACCGCCCGCGGCGGCGGTGATGGAATAGATCTTTCCGGATTCGGGGTCCTTCTTTTCCTTTGCCAGGCAGTAAATCCCCGCGCTCAGGACAACCAGGCCGATGTCCTTTTTGATCCCGCCCTTTTCCAGCAGATGCTCCAGCCCTTCGATCACCCGCTTCATAGACGCGCCACTTTTTAATACCATATGGGGTATGTATATATGACAGACCGAAAGAAATGTCAATCCCCGCAGAAAACCGCGTGTGCGCCGGCGGCATCTGCGGTGAGCGCAAAAACGTGGGGCTGTCCCGCAAGGAGACAGCCCCGAAAGGGAAAGGAAAGAAAGGATGTCATCCGGCTTTCGCCGATGAAACGCTTAGTAGTTGACCAGGTTGTAGGTCTCAATGGCGTCGTTGGCCAGCTTGACCAGCTCGTCCACGGCCGCTTCGGGGGTCAGGGTGCCCTGGAATACCTTCTCGGTAACATCCTCAACATACTGACGGACTTCGGGGAATACGCTCAGCAGGGAGCCAACGTATTCGGGGGAGGAGTCATGCAGCTGATCCAGCGCGGTCTGGAACTGGGGATACTTTGTGATGTTGGCCTTGAAGGTCTCGGTTTCCTGCGCATGGATGTTGATGGGGAAGTAGCCGGTCATGGAGTTCCACTTGGCCTGGTTTTCGGGGTTGACGCAGAACTTGATGAACTCAAACGCCGCGGCTTCCTTGGTCTCATCGCCGCTGTTGATCATCCACAGGGTGCCGCCGCCGGTGGAAACGCCGCCCTTGTCATCGGGGTTGACGGAGGGGAAGTACGCCGTGCCTACCTCAAAGCTGTCGCCCACGTTGGAGAGCACGCCCGCCAGGTTGGCGGTGGAGGCCAGGAAGATCGCCGCGTCGCCGGCAACGAAGGCCGCGCGGGCCGCGCTGGTGCCGCCGCGCTCTACGTAGTAGGTGGCATCGCTCTCGGAGATCTTCTTCCACATCTTGAAGATATCCAGTGCCGCGCCGTTTTCGCCGAACATGACCTTGGTGGCGTAGCTCTGGCGGCCGTTGCCGTTGTTTACATATTCCTTGCCCATCTTGCCAACCCACTGCTCAAAGAACCAGCCGTAGTTGGAGAAGATGAAGCCGTAGCGCTTGATGCTGCCGTCCTCGTTCTTGACGGTCAGCTTGTCTGCGATTTCCAGAATGCCGTCCACGGTGGTGGGAACTTCGGTGATGCCGGCCTCTTCAAAGGCGGTCTTGTTGTAGTACATCAGGGGGGTGGAGCAGTTGAAGGGCATGGAGTTGATCTTGCCGTCCACCGTGTAGTAGGCCAGAAGGTTGGGCTCAATCACGCTGGTGTCCCAGTTGTCCTTGTCAATGTACTCCTGCACGGGCACAATCCAGCCGCTGTCAATGATGAAGCGGGTGCCGATTTCGTAGCTGTGTACAATGTCGCAGGGCAGCTGGCTCATGCCGGCGGCCTTGAGCTTGTTGATGGCATCATCGTATGCGCCCTGATACTGCGCATCCACGAAGATCTTGTCCTGAGAGTTGTTAAAGTCATCCACGATCTGCTTGATGCACTCGGCGTTGGTGCCTTCCAGCGAATACCAGAAGACAACGGTGGTCTTTTCCTCGGCGGTGGCGATGGCGGCTGCCGACAGCAGCATCGCAAGGCACAGGAGAATGGCTACGAGTTTCTTCATTGGATGAAAGCCTCCCTTTGATTATTTATATTGAACGTCCGGACGCGGACGCTCGAATCATGGAAATCAGCCCTTGACCGCGCCGGCCATCAGGCCGTTGATGAGCTGCTTTTGCATGAAGACGAAGATGGAAAGGGACGGAATCAGCACCACGATGACGGCGCTCATCATCAGGGCGATGGACTCGGAATCGATATCGTACATCTGCGATACGCCGATCTGCACCGTGCGCACACGGTCGGAGTTGGTTACCAGCAGGGGCCATAGGTACTGGTTCCACTGCTGCAGGAATACATAGGCACCCAGCGCGCCCAGCGCGGGACGGGCCAGGGGGATTACGATGGTGGCCAGGAAGCGCCAGTTATTGCAGCCGTCCAGCTTGGCCGCTTCATGCAGTTCCTTGGCAAAGGTCAGATAATTCTGACGCATCAGGAATACGCCCATGGCGCTGCATCCGTAGGGCAGGATCAACACATGATAGGTATCCAGCCAGCCCCAGGAGGACACGGTCAGGTAATTGGCAATGATGGTGGCCTCCCAGGGCACCATCATGGTGGCCAGGATGCACATGAACACCACATTGCGCCCCTTGAAATTCAGGAAGGAGAAGGAGAAGGCCGCCATGGAGCAGGTGATCATCTGCAGGATGGTAACCGTGCCCGCCACGATGAAGGAGTTCAAAATGTGCCGGGGAATCATGGTCTTGGTAAATACCTGCAGGTAGCTTGAAAACTCGGCATGCGTGGGCCAGAAGCGGGAGTAAAGCTCGTCTGCCGGCATTACGCTCATCATAAAGGTGTAAAGCAGGGGGATCATGATCAGAAATACGAAGGGCAGGTTGATCAGGATGGTGCCGAACTTTCCGAGGACATTCTTTTGACGGCGGGTCAGGCTGATGGTCATCAGTAATGCACGCTCCTTTTCTCGGTGCTGAATTGCAGCAGGGTAATTACCATGATGATCACGAACAGCACGATGGAGCGCGCCGCCGCCGTGCCGAAGCGGAAGTTGCGGAACGCGTCCAGATAGATGGAATATACAATCAGCTGCGTTTTCTCCTGCGGCCCGCCGGTGGTCAGCAGCTTTACCAGGGTAAAGGACTGGAAGGCGTTGATGATGTTGAC
>CAVFPH010000013.1:0-31265 GCA_963624325.1 bacterium | reverse complement strand
TTCATGACCGCCTGTATGCGCTTGATAATCTGCTGCTGTGATTCGCCCAAAAGGGCATAAAAAAACGGCTCGCTTCATCATGAAGGAGCCATTCTCAGAGTGAACCCGTTTATTTCTTTTCTTTGCGGAAAAGGTAGACATCCACCTTATCCTTGATTTCGTCGGAAATTTCACGCGGGATGGGGAATACTGCGGCGTTCGCAACACGTTTTGCCAGGTACAGCGCCTGCTGCAGGGTGATATCCAGCGACTTTTCATCGATATATCCGCTCTTCAGGCTGTCACGGCGATCATGAATATAATCCGCACCGGGGGCGCCGAAACGGCACAGGTTGATTGCCGGAACACCATGATCGGCAAAGGGAATGCAGTCACTGGAGTAAGTATCCAGCTTTACCTTGCAGGGCGTGCCCAGCTCACGCATCAGGGCATCAACGTAGCCGACAACCTCCTGCGTGGCCAGGACAGGCGCAATATTGTGACCCAGCGTGGCGGCGGCGACATCCACATTGATCATCAGCACATGCTTGTCCAGCTCATCTGCATGAGCGGCCGTCCAAGCCTTGCTGCCGAGCAGCCCTTGCTCCTCCGAACCGAACCAGTTGAACTTGAGCGTGCGTGCAGGCGGGTGTGCGGCAAAGTAGCGCAGTACTTCCATGTTGATTACGCTGCCGGACATGTTGTCATATACGCCGGTGGAAAAATGCACGCTGTCAAAATGCGCACCGAAAGAAATAATTTCGTCCGGATACTGCGTGCCGGGAACAACGGCGCAGACATTGCAGCTGGTGCCGTCTACGCATTCACTGTCGATTTCAATGTGCATGCGCGAAGCACCGCGGCGAACGATTTCCGCGGCGTCGGCAGCGCGCAGATTCAGCGCGACGGCAAAGCCGAAGGGCTCGGTCATGGTTTCACGCAGTTTGCGAATATCACAGTCCGTATCGTTCGGGCGATCCAGCGTGGTGCCCGAGAAGGTCAGGATGGCAGCGGCACCGGCCTTCTGCAGCTTTTCATAATCCGAGCGGCGCAGACGGCCGTTGATCATGACGATCTTACCCTTCACATGAGGCATGTGAGCAGGCAGCAGATCCTCGGCATAGTAAAAATCAGCATCCAGGCCGCCCTCCGGCGTGGAAAGCGAACGCTCATAGCCCGTAACGGCGTATTCCTTTTGATAGGGGGCTGTGACCACCAGACGGGCGCTTTTTACAAGCCCGCAGGGCACGGAAAACTCTTCAATGTGCGCTTCGACGCCGCAGCTTTGTGCCTCGTTCAAAAGCGCCTCCGCGGCGCGTTTTTCGTCATCGGAACCGGAAAGACGTTCAAAAGCAAGGCTTTTGAGCAGCGCAAATGCGCGATGGGCAGATACTTCCATGGTAATCAATGCTCCTTTCATGAACATAACAAAATGTGCTTGGCTTGGTTAATTGCCGAATCGTCGGGCACGCTGCCCTGCGCCATATCGGGCTTTCCGCCGCCGCGGGCGCCGCAATCGCGCAAAAGGTGTGACATGTCCTGCGAAACATCTTTACTGCGGGCAAACAGCAGCATGCGTGCATCCTTGCGCGGGCAGGACAGCAGCACGATTGCACCGGGCTGCGCGGTAAGCATCGAAGCTGCATGCAGCAGCGTTTCATGATCGCCGTACGCAAAATGCCCGCAATAGAGCACGGCGTTTGGCAGGGAGACTGCATTTTGACGAAGGGTGTCCAGCATGGCCAGCGTCAGCTGCTCCCGTGCGGCACGGCGAGCTTCCTGCGCGGATTCACGTTCGTGCTGCAGCGCGGCAAGTGCATTCTCCGGCGCAGCGGAAAGGGCGGCGGATACATCCTCTGCGCAGCGTGCAACGCGCTGAAAATAGCGGATAGCACGCATGCCGGCAAGGAAGGTAAGGCGAAGCTTGCCGCGGGCCGGGACGGTGGAGAGAATTTTGACGGGGCCGATCTGCCCTGTTGTGGACGGATGCGTACCGCCGCAGGCAACCATCTCATAATCCCCCATAGCAACTACACGCACATGCTCGCTGACAGTAGGACGCTTGCGCAGCGGCAGGGCGGACAGTTCATCGGAGGCCGGAAACCAGCAGCGGATGGGATCATCCTGCTGAACGCGGGCATTGACGATAGCCTCCAGCTCGGCGATTTCCTCTGCCGTCAGACGGGTACGTCCGCCGGGCAAATCCATATCAATGGTAGAATCCGTCTGACCCAGATGCAGTCCGATTGTAACGGCCTTGTACAGCTGCCATGCGGCACCGGCAATCATGTGGTCGGCGGCATGCTGCTGCATGTGTTCCAGGCGGCGCGGCCAATCAATGCAGCCGTGCACGCATGCCCCCTGCGTCGGCAGAATGTCTGTCCGATGCCATACCACGCCATCCTCCACCATTACATCGGTGACATGGGATACGATGCCGTACCACTGCAAAGTGCCCGTATCATAGGGCTGACCGCCCGATGTTGGATAAAAAGCGGAACGATCCAAGGCAACCAGACCATCTGAGCGAATGGCTGCCACATGGGCATCAAACGCGGTTAAATAGGCATTATCATAATACAGCCGATCTGTGGGAAGCACGAATAACCTCCTTGATGCAAAAGCGAACGATGAATTTGCTGTTACAGCAGGACAATGCCCGCCTCGCGGCATACGCGGCGCGTTTCCTCATCCCAGATGGAGGACTGCACCTCGCCGATGTGCGCCTTGCCCAAAAGCAGCATGCACATGCGGCTTTGCCCGATGCCGCCGCCCATGGTGCAGGGAAGCTCGCCATTGAGCAGCATGCGGTGGAATGGCAGCTCAGCGCGCTGCATGCATCCTGCCTCCTCCAGTTGGGAACGCAGGGAAGCGGGAGATACACGTACGCCCATGGAGGAAAGCTCAAAGGCGCAGCCCAGCAGTTCATTATAGAACATGATATCGCCGTTCAGCGACCAATCATCATAGTCCGGTGCACGCCCGTCGTGGAGCTTGCCGGAGCGCAGCTTGCCGCCGATCTGCAGGATACCTGCCGTATGATGCTCCCGCAGATAGGCATTTTCACGCTGCTTGGGGGGTAAATCAGGGTACATATCCTCCAGCTCCTGCGTGGTAACAAAGCTGATCTCCCTGCAAAGGGATACGGGCAGCTGCGGATAACGCCACTTCAAAAAGTCCAGTGTGCAGCATACAGCCGTCACAATGCGCTGCATGGCATCCTTCAATGTGTCCATCGTGCGGTCTTTTTCATCAATTACCTTTTCCCAGTCCCACTGATCCACGTAGACCGAGTGCAGATTGTCCAAATCCTCATCCCGACGGATGGCGTTCATATCGGTATACAGCCCCTCGCCCAGCGGGAAGGCATAATCATGCAGGGCCAAGCGCTTCCACTTTGCCAAAGAATGAACCACCTGTGCCTGCGTGCCGGTTTCACGCAGAGAAAAGCTCACAGGACGTTCAACGCCGTTCAAATCGTCATTGAGACCGCTTGCTCCTTCCACAAACAGGGGAGCGGATACGCGCTTCAAATTCAGCGCGCTGCATAAAGATTTTTCAAATGTTTTTTTGATCAGTGCAATGGCTTCCTGCGTATCATACAGGGACAGCACGGAGCTGTAGCCCGCCGGGACAGCAACATGGCTCATACGGCATCCTCCTTGAAACTCAATATTCTTAAAGAATACGCGCAACCGCCTGTCTTGTCAACGAACTGCCTGCACTTCTATTGTTTTTCGCGGTGATTCCGTGCTGTACGGCACATTTCGTACAGGCTTTGAACCGTAACGGACAGCAAAACAACCGCCGCACCGAGAATGCCCCAGAACCCGGGATTTTCGCCCACGGCCAGGTATACCCAAATGGGGTTCAGCACCGGTTCCACATTGCTGATTACACAGGATGCCACCGGCGATATGCCGCACCGCGCACCCAGGGCAAGAAACAGATAGCCGAATCCAAGCCCCAAACCCAGCCCGATTCCGCAGCCCAGGTTGGGCAAGGTAAGCGAAAAACCGGGGTCGAAAAAGGCAAATATGGCAAACGGACAGCTGATCAGCATGCCGAAATATACGCCGTCCAGCGGATCATTGCCGGAGTAGCGGTTTGCCAGAAACAGCATGGCGAAGGTAATGCCGCTGCACAGGCCCAAGATATTGCCCAGCAGCTTTCCGCCCTCCATGCTGCCTGCAAAACACAGGCAAACGCCCAGCATCACAAAGAAGGCCGCAATGATTTCGGATTTCAGCGGACGCTGTTTTTTGACAAATATCATGTACAGAATAATAAAAACGGAGGCTGTATATTGCAGTACGACGGCATTGGCGGAGGTGGTAAGCTGCGCGGAGGACAAAAGCAGCACGGATGTTGCAGTTACACCCACGGCACTGATCCACATACCCTTGTTGACATGCACACGAAAGCTTCCCCGCGCCAGCCCCAGCACCAGAAGGGCAATGACGGCACGAACGCCGACCAGTGTAAAAGAGCTCCACGTGACAAGCTTTGTAAACATGCCAGTGAAGCTCCATGAAAGCCCGGCCGCAAAGGTAAGAAGCGCGGCCTTTCCGCTTTGACGATTGTTTTCGCTCATAACCCGATCCGCATGGAAATCCTGCGGCGTGCCTCCATCACAGCGTCTTTGTAGGGGGTGCGAATGGTGTAAACATAGCCGTAATCCACGCTGCCGTTGGCGCGGGTAATGCGATAACGGGAAAGCCCGTATTTGCCCCGGTCACGCAGAATCTCGATATCCTCGGCAATTACTTCGGCCATCACGCGGGTGCGCGTACGGCTCATCTGCCGATGTCCGCACTGGCACAGTTCAAACACGCCCAGTGTCCCGGGCGGGCAGACAAGGGTAAAGGTGATGCGATCCCGCTCAATGCGCACCTGATCCAGATCCCGTGCGGCGGCACGCAAAATCAGGGGATAAATATCTTTGTACAAGCGGCTGTCCCGAAGTGCTTCCATACGGTAAAGCTCCTTCTGACGTTCCCGCTGATAGTGAACAAGCAGGTAAATGGAGAAGGCTAATGCCAATGCCAGCGCAATATACGCCAAAGAACCCATGGCAGGCAGCCCCCTCTTTCCTAAATATAGTATATTCTAACATTCATCCTTCACAAATTCAAGCGATACAAATCTATATATTGTACTGTTAAGAAAATTGTAACACAATTTAAGAAAGCCGAAAGAATATTTGCCGATCCGGCTTCGATACGGCGAAACAGCAGAGCAGTAAGCAGCACCATTTAATGATTATACGGGCAGATGCGACAGCGATGACTTCGTCACATTTCGGCATGAAGGCAGCCATAATGGGCATGCATGCAAATCGAATCGCGTCAAGTGATATTTTTAGGGCAATAGTACAAAATTGTCCGTACGGAAGCGAAAATGCATGTTTTTTCCTATGATTTGTGCCGTAATTTTATAGACAAAAAATGGAAACATCGATATAATCAAAGCGAAATGAGGCGCAGATAGAATGTTACATGCAGACGAAACAGAAAGGAGGAAACTGCAATTTCGCCTCGCGCCTTCTCAAGCGATTTAACGAGACAACTTAACACATGAAAGGGAGAGTCATTATGAAGAAAATAGCATTGTTTCTGGCACTTACAATGCTCCTGAGCATGGTCAGCATCCCCTCTTTGGCAGAGGACGCGGCCATCAAGGAAAGTGTTTCCGGTTTCTTCTATGTGGAAGCTAACGGTGAACAGATTGCGCTGAGTGCCGCTTCCGCCGACAAGTTCTTTAAGGTTGACGGCCTGTACTTTAAGGATATGAACGGCAACGGCACCCTGGACGTCTATGAGGACTGGCGTCAGGATGTGGATGCCCGTGTGGCTGACCTTGTGAGCCAGATGACGCTGGATGAAAAAGCCGGCGCTCTGCTTTTTGCCTGCGTTGCCGGCCAGAACGGTTCCACCGTTACGAACTTCGATGCTGACATCGCCGGTTTTGGCGGCGGCGGCAGCGAAGCCAGTGTAAAGGCCAGCGCATCCACCATTTTGCTGGATCATCCCGCCTTGAACGCCCGTGAGCCCCTGGTCACCATTGATGGCCTGACCTTCCAGCCCACCGCTTACCAGATTCAGGACCTGTATGTCAACACCTTCATCGCGGCCCTGACCGGTAATCCCAAGGATCAGCTGGACACCTTCAACCTGCTGCAGACCTATGCCGAGGATACGCGTCTGGGCATCCCCGCCACCTTCTCCGGCGACCGTTCCTACAACACTTGGGGCGGCATGATCGATATGCCCCACTATGCGCTGGGCGTTGCCCATGACCCCGAGCTGCTGTACAACCTGGTTTCGGAATACTCCAAGGAATCCGTTGCCATCGGTTATCATCAAACCTTCCATGGTTACGGCAATGAGATCGGCTCCTGGTACGGCGATGATCCCAACTATATCGCCACCATGACCACTGCTGAAACCCGTGCCTACGAGGACAACGGCTTCCAGTCCCACACCAAGCACTTCATCGCCCGCGGTGGCCGCAACTCCTACATTTCCGCCAAGTCTCCCGCAAATCTGATCGACTCCTGGCTGATCGGTTGGAAGGCCGCTGTGGACGCCGGCACGCAGTTCATTATGACCAACAACAACATCGGTGTTACCGACGGCGTTCAGGGCTATATGGACAAGGATACCTACGATATCCTCCGCAACGAGCTGGGCTACGATGGCGTTGTATGCCTTGACTGGCCTCTGGGCGATGCCAGCCTGATGAAAAAGACCGGTATTCTCCGCGACGGTACCGACATTTCCACCCTGAGCCTGGTAGAGCGCTATGCCCTGATCCTCAACGCCGGCGTGGACATGATCTCCTGCTCCGGCGGCGTTCCCGGCACTGATGTGAACGATGAGGCCTATGCCGGCCTGTTCATGCCTGCCCGTCCCGCCATCATCGTGCAGGCTGTCAATGAAGGCCTGGTTACTCCCGAAGATTTGGACATTCATGTAAGCCGCGTAATGAAGACCAAGTTCGCCTATGGCCTGTTTGACAACGTCTACCGTGATTGGGAGGCGTTGCTGGATCTGATCGGCACGGACACCTACAAGGCCGAGCAGAAGACTCCCTTGAGCACCGAAGAGATCGATACCTATCGCCGCCCCGAAATCATCGCGTTGGAAGAGCAGGTAATGGTGGAGTCCACCATTCTGCTGAAGAATGACGGCATCCTGCCCCTGCAGAAGGGTATCAAGGTTTACTTCGACTCCAACAACAGCAACATTTCCGATGCTACTCTCCCCGCTTTCGCGGACTATGCTACCGTGGTTGACAAGATGGAAGACGCCGATGTATGTATCTTCCAGGTCACCGCTTATGACGATGCCTACACCTACATGGTTGAGGACGCTCAGGACGCCGGCAAGCCCTTCATCGTTCTGATTCAGTCCACCAATTCCTCCGGCGAGCCCACCGAGGCTGACCTTCTGGCCGCCAATGCTTTCGCACAGCTGACCTATATCAACACTCCCGACCACGGCTCCTCCGTTGGCTCCTTCTACCGCTATGTCAAGCCCGCTATCCTCATGCAGATGCTCTTTGGCGAGAAGGAACCCGCCGGTACCACTCTGTTTGAAGTTGCCAGTGCTGAAGCAAAGGCTCTGTCTTGGGGCGAATTGCAGGACGACATCGGCGTGACAGACGCCGTTCGCCTGTACATGGCAATGCTGGCTAAGGAAAATCCCAGCATCGAAATGCCCAACAACCTGGGCGATGTTCTGTACACCGATTCTTACGGCATCGGTTACAGTGCCCCTGCTGACATTGAACTGAGCCTGCTGACCCTTCCCCGCAAGGTTGTCACTGAAGAGTACACCAGCCGCGGTAAACTGGCTACCAGATATGTTGCCTCCAACGGAGCTGACGCGGGCGTTCCCTTCACGATCAGCTTTGTAGCTAAGAACAATGGCGGCGCAGGATCTCTGGATGCTCAGATCTTGGTTGACGGCGAAGTCGCGGCTACGAAGTTCATCGGCGTGACCGAAGGCCAGTTCCGTGTAATTACCGTCACACTGACGCTGGAAGCCGGCGAACATACCATCTCCGTTGGCGATATGTCCGCTGCCCTCACTGTCGAATAATTCCCGATTCCTTTTCTTAGAAAGCCGCCGGAGAGTCGAAAGACTCTCCGGCGTATTTTATATAACAAGCAGTATGTTAACTTGTCTTTCGTATTTTGCTGTTATGCTTCCGTCAGCACCGCAATGCGGGGCTGTTCGCTCAAGTCCCGATCCGTCACCCGCAGAAGCGGCATCCGCGGAGCGTTTGCCGCATTCATCGCAGACAGAAAATCCTCCACGGGGGCAATGGGCCAATCCGCATTCGCATTTGTGCGGTAATGCATGGGGATCACCACGCGCGGCTGCAGACGACGGCAAAGCGCAGCGGCGCTCTGCGCATCGATGGTATAATGGCCGCCTACCGGAATCAGCAGAATATCCAAATCCGTCAAACGGGCGGCAAGAGATTCATCCCAGACGCCCAAATCCCCCAGATGCGCAATGCGCAGGCCTTCTGCCTCGATGATGAAAATGCGGTTTGAACCGCGCAGGGTGCCTTGCTGATCATCATGCCAGCTTTCGATGCCCGTTGCGATAACCCCCGGCTCCAGTACAATCTTTCCCGCATGACCCGCCAGCACGGTATAGCCTTCGGCTTTTGAAACCTCGTTATGATCAGAATGTGCGTGGCTGACCGTCACCGCATTGCAGCGTACCTTTTTCATCGGATAGCCGACATGTGCGTCAAATGGATCGGTCAGGATACGGAATCCATCCGCAAGTTCGATTAAAAATTCACTGTGACCGTGATGAAAGATCAGCATGGTTTGTCCCTCCCGCCAAAATAGTCCAGAATGATAACGTAAGCCGCTGCAGTCGGCAGCGGTGCATAGGCACGCTTGCATACGGCTGTCTGCGCGGAAAGCGTCTGCCACAGGCGCTGTTTTTCACCGCTGTCCGACAGCAAAAGTGTTTGCCGGATCATCGGCCACGGCTGATTGTCTGACGAAACATCGCCGTTTGCAAGCAAGCTTCGGCACAGGGATGCCAGCGGCAAAAGTTCATCCGGGATATGTTCCGGCAGCGCATGGTGCGGCAATGCGCCGATCCATGTCTTCTGCCTATCAGGGGTTAAATCGATACGCCACAGGTTATTTTCTTCCGAAACGGAAAATCCGTTGTCAAAAAGGCGCTGTTTGGCAGCAGGCGCATCCGGATTGCGTTGCGGATAGTCTGTCGCAAAAAGCGCGCGCGCATCCCGATCACGCCGCAGGAAACCTGCGCCGTCCAGATGCGCGCGTATTTCGGTTTGTAATATTTCAAGGCAGCTCATGCACGGTGGCTCGGTGCAAAGCGTATGCGCATTTCGCGCATGGAAGAATACTGCCCCTGAATGTCCAGCTGATATTTCAGCAGCACTTCTCCGCGCGCATCATCCACGGAGTATTTTACCTGTGTCGGGAAAATGCCCATATCCAGTGCGCCGTAGGGTGTGTTATAGCTGCTTTCGTAGCGGTTTCCCTGTGAAAAAATCATGCTGGTGCGGTAATCTCCCTCACGGGACATGGTCACCACGCCATCCTGCATTGTAAATGTAACCTTGTGTGTTTCAGCCGAGTCCGGCTGCGTCTCAGTATATCGGAGCGACCAGGCATCGTCCTTTCCGCTGAGTTCACCCGTTGTCACCAGACGCATTTCGTCTACAGAATCATCCGTGCCGGCATCCTGAGCGATACCGACAACACTAAGCAATACTTTCTTGCCGCGCAAGGGTTTCACCTCCCCGGGTCAGCTGCGCATCCGCTGCCAACCTTGTACCTTCCTGCACGCATATATTATAGCATAAGACGCCGTGCTGTACAAGAATCGGCAATGTAAATTTAGGCTATGAAGCCTGCGGTAAACGGTACGAAAAGTAATCACAATATCATTTCATCTGATTGCGCAGCGCGCAAAAACATGGTAAAATAAAGGTGTACCATGGTTTTTATTCGCTGGCAAAAGGGGAGATTCTTATGCGCAAGGCCCTGAAAACATTCGGGATCGTCTTGCTGTGCATCATCATTATCGTCGGTGCCGCGCTTGCTTACCTGACGATTACGGAGTTCCGTCCGGATGATGTGGAAGATATATCCGTAACAGCAGGGGACGCTTCTGCCGTCCTGCATACGGGTGAGACACTTCGCGTACTGGCCTTTAACACCGGCTATGCCGGCCTGGACAAAACGCAGGATTTCTTCATGGACGGCGGAACAGGCGTTAATCCCATCGGTGGAAGCGCCAAGGTGCGGGAAAACATGGCCGGCATTTTGAAGGCCATCCAAGAAGCCGATGCCCAGATAGTCCTTTTGCAGGAGGTGGATCAGTCCTCCTCCCGAAGCAGCCGTATCAATGAGGCGGATTACTATCAGCAAAACATCGGCATGAACGCCGCTTTTGCCGTCAATTATCAGTGCAATTTTGTGCCCTATCCCCTGCCGCCGATCGGCAAGGTAAAGAGCGGTCTGCTCACGTTGACTGACTATCAGCCCACGCAGGCACAGCGTCAAAGCCTGCCCGTAGCCTTCAGTTGGCCGCTGCGCATCGCCAATTTAAAGCGCTGTCTGCTGGTTGAGCGCATTCCCGTGGAGGGAAGTGAGCATGAGCTGGTGCTGATCAACCTGCATCTGGAAGCGTATGATTCAGACGGGCAGGGACGGGTCGCCCAAACCCGCCAGCTGCTGTACTTTATCAGCCAGGAATACGAAAAAGGCAATTATGTGATTGCGGGCGGCGATTTCAATCAGTCCTTTGATGAAACCGTGCACTTTGGCGGCAGCTGGGACGGAAAATGGACCCCCGGCGCGCTGACGCAGTTTGAACTGCCGAAGGGCGTGCACTTTGTCTATGATTCCGCGCTGCCTACCTGCCGTTCCCTGGATCAATTCTATACGGGAGACCGCGACAATCACGTTTTCTACCTGATCGACGGCTTTATCGTAACGGACAATGTACAGGTGGAAGACGTGCATACAATCGATCTTGACTTTGAATACTCAGACCATAATCCGGTATTGCTGCAGGCATCGCTAAAGTAAAATATAACGGAACGCTGCTTCCGATTTACAGGAAGCAGCGTTCTTTTTATTATATCAGATGATTGCGCCCTGCTGTTTAAGCCGCGCCCGCAGCAAATCGGCGGGAACTGAAGTAACCGCACAGCCCGTTTCTTTGCGGACCGCCGCGGCAGTGCCTGCAGCCTCACCAATTGCCATGCAGGTGCCCTGTACACGCATGGAGGCATAGGCCTCATCAATGCAGCTGACGCAGCGTCCTGCGGCAATCAGGCTGTCAAAGCCCTGTGCTACCATTACGCGATAGGGAATCGCGCAGGGTGCGTCAAAGTACCTTGCAGTCTGTGCATTGCCGTGGGCAGCATGGATATCCACCGGGTGAGAGCAAAAAGCAATGCCGTCATCGCAGGATGTATGGTTCCAGATATCGTCCCCCGTAAGCGTATACATTCCGCGGATATGGTATGTTTCGCGGATACCGCCCTGCGCTGCGATCTCGGCAATCGTGGCGTTGGCAAATTCAGGATAGCGTTTTTTTAGGAGCGCAAGCAGCTTATAGGCATCCTCACGCATACGGCATTCCGCCTGGGTAAGCTGTGCGCGCTCTGCCGCATTTGCGGCGGCACGGGTGATATTCACGCATATCAGGTCCTGCTGCATGGTGCTGTTAAACCATGGCCCGCCAAACTGCGGAACATCCTCGCCTTCATCTGCAAGCTGCTGTAAATACGCATAGATGCCCATATGCTTGGATTGACCGTGAAGGCCATTGTGGTGGATGGAATCACGCAAAAGATCGGTGGTGATATCCACATTGCGAAGCAGGAAGCAAAGGCTCATGGGCTGCATTTCGCCTGTGCTTTGCTGCATGGGCACGCCCGCATGCCTGCATACCAGCCCATCGCCCGTTGCATCAATCACTGTCCGGGCATGCAGGGCCTGCAGGCCATCCTTGCTTTCAATAAAAACATCCACGCCCGTATCCTCTGCCGGGCGGCAATCGGTCACCATGGTATTGGTATACAGGTTAACCCCCGCCTCCAGCGCCATGCGCTGCGCCAAAAGCTTGTAATATTCAATATCGAAGGATACATGTCCCTTGGGCAATTCAACCTGAGCTGCTCCGGCAGATACAAGGCGCTCAATAAATTCCCAGCCAATGCCGCCCAGCACGCGGTTGCCTTTGTGATACGTTCCGCTGATGGGGTTAACAAGCGCAGCCGTCGGCGCACCGCCGAGAAAGCTCATTTTTTCAATCAGCGCCGTCCGGCATCCGTTTCGGGCAGCACTGACGGCTGCCACCCATCCGGCCGGTCCACCGCCGCATACCACCGTATCGTAATTTTCAATAATCGGAATCGTGTATTCGATTTTCAGCTGATTCATGCAGCCGTATTCCTCCTATAACGCACTGTAAAAGCCCCGCCTGCTTCGCTGGAGCAGGCGGGGCTTGCCTATGCATGGAGAATGGTATTAGCGGTTCAGGATGGTTTCTTCGGTTTCCTTATCGAAGAAGTGCAGGCGGCTGGTATCCATGGCCACTTCGATGTCATCACCGGTGCGGGTGCGGGTACGAGGATCAACACGGGCGATTACGTTTTCTTCCTTGCCGGAGGTGGACAGATACAGGTAGGTCTCAGAGCCCATCAGCTCGGTAACTTCAACGTGTACCTTGAAGGCAGAATCCGCATGAGCGGCCACATATTCGGGCGCGTCATCCAGGTTTTCGGGACGGATGCCCATGACAACTTCCTTGCCGATGTAGCTTTCATCCTTGAACTTGGCCAGCTTTTCAGCGGGAACTTTGATCTTGTTCTCACCAAAGTAGGCATAAACGCCGCCGTTCTCCTTGCGGAGCTCAACATCGAAGAAGTTCATCTGCGGGCTGCCGATGAAGCCGGCCACGAACTTGTTGGCGGGATAGTCGTAGTTGTTCTGGGGCGTATCCACCTGCTGGATGAAGCCATCCTTCATGATAACGATACGGGAGCCCATGGTCATGGCCTCGGTCTGGTCATGGGTTACATAGATGAAGGTGGTCTGCAGACGCTGATGCAGCTTGGTGATTTCGGTACGCATCTGAACACGCAGCTTGGCATCCAGGTTGGACAGCGGCTCGTCCATCAGGAAGACCTTGGGCTCACGTACGATGGCACGGCCCAGAGCAACACGCTGACGCTGACCGCCGGACAGAGCCTTGGGCTTACGGTTGAGCAGGAACTCGATGCCCAGGATGCGGGCAGCCTCGGTTACGCGCTTTTTGATTTCTTCCTTGGGGGTCTTGCGCAGCTTCAGGCCGAAAGCCATGTTATCATAAACCGTCATATGGGGATAAAGAGCATAGTTCTGGAAAACCATGGCGATATCGCGATCCTTGGGGGCAACATCGTTTACAAGTTTATCGCCGATATAAAGCTCGCCCTCGGAGATTTCCTCCAGGCCGGCTACCATGCGCAGGGTGGTGGACTTGCCGCAGCCGGAAGGACCGACCAGAACGATAAATTCCTTGTCCTCGATATCCAGGCAGAAATCGCTTACGGCAGTAACGCCGCCGGCATAAACCTTGTAAATGTGATTAAGAGATACACTTGCCATAATGAAAAATCCTCCTTGTGTTGTAGCCTCGGTAATCTGAGGGCAGTCCCTCGATGTGCTTATATTATATCTGAAAAGCGTTCAAAATTCCACTTGCGGTTTGTCCAAATATTCCATATAACATTTGTGCATTTGTTGTACCAAAGGGACAGATTTTAACCGCCAGAACCAATTATTAATTTATGTTCATGTGCAGTTTGGCAGGTTTTGTGTTATACTGATACAGCAGAACCGGGAAACGGAGGCATGCACATGGCAAATGATCTGCGCGCAATGATTGTGGAAAGCCGCCGCGTTGTTTTTTTCGGCGGTGCGGGGGTGTCTACCGAAAGCGGCATTCCCGATTTTCGCGGTGAGAACGGATTATACCGTCAAAAATTCAAGTATCCACCCGAGGAAATGCTAAGCCATTCTTTTTTTGTCACCCATACGGAAGAATTTTTTGATTTTTACCGTCAGCGCATGCTGTGCCCCGATGCCAAGCCATCCCGTGCCCACAAACTCCTTGCGGATATGGAGCATACCGGCAAGCTGACAGGCATTGTTACGCAGAACATTGACGGTCTGCACCAAGCAGCGGGCAGCAAAACCGTGGTGGAGCTGCACGGATCCGTCAAGCGAAATTACTGCATGCGGTGCCATCGCTTCTATCCCGAAAGTGCAGTCGCAGACAGCACAGGTGTACCGCACTGTTCTTGCGGCGGAATTATTAAGCCGGATGTTGTTTTGTATGAGGAATCACTGGATGAGCACGTCATGCAGCATGCGCTTCAGCTGATCGCAGAAAGCGATCTTTTGATCGTAGGCGGCACTTCCCTGACGGTTTACCCCGCTGCAAGCTTCATCCGCTATTGCCCGGGAAAATTGGTGCTGATCAACAAAACGCCGACGGAAGCCGACAGGTACGCCGACCTTTGCCTGCATGAAAGCGTGGGCGATGCCCTGTCCGCCGCATGGGAATAAGATCATATCATTAAATTTATCAAAAAAGCTGCCCTCCTTTAAGGGAGAGCAGCTTCTTCAAATGGTTTAGTTGATCATCGTCAGGTATGTTGTCATCACATAGCCTTTGGTGCCGTTATAGGATACATAGCACCAGGTGGGACCGTAGGTAAGGACATCCACATAGGCCTTCTGCGGAATGCGGGTAATCACGGCATACGTGGTACCCATGCCCGCGCGCATATTCAGGCTGCCGGCCGTCGTGGTTACCTGGGCCTTGGCGCCCGTCGGATCAACCGGCGTAGGATCGGTTCCCTCGTCGGGGCGGGTGCTGCTGAAGATCAGGTACTGGCTCATCACATAGCCGAACGTGCCGTTATACTTGACACGGCTCCAGATCGTGCCCTGCTCATAAACATCCACAACGCCGCCGTTCTTGATGCTCAGGATGCGGGCATAGGTGGTCGCGGGGCCCGAGCGCATGTTCAGGCTGCCACCGTTGGCGGTGCTGACCTTACCATAGCACTGCACAGAGCCGCTGGGAGAAGCGGTGGGCGAAACCGTGGGAGTAGGCGTTGCGGAGCTGTCTGCCAGGAACTTGGTCATTACATAGCCGGTCTTGCCGTTGTACACCACGCGGCTCCACTCCGCGCCTTTGGTAATCACGCCGATAATGGTATTCTGCGGGATCACCGCGATGCGGGTGCCGTTGGGCGTTTCGCGCATGTTCAATCCGCCGGATACGGTGTTGACGCGCGCATAGGAAGTAATGGTTTCGGGTGCCGGGGTAGGCGTAGGCGTTGCGGGGGTAGCGCCGAAGGTCAAGAACTTGGTCATCACGTAGCCGGTCTTACCGTTGTAGGATACGCGGCACCAATCGGCGCCCTTGATGATAACGCCGATGACGGTGTTCTGCGGAATGACGGCGATGCGGGTGCCGTTGACGGTCTCGCGCATGTTCAGGCCGCCGCTTTCAGTGGTAACGCGGGCATAGTCCACAATGGGCTCTGCCGTGGGCACGGGAGTAGCCGTGGGCATGCTGCCGCCGGTAAGAACAAGGTACTTGGTCATGACGTAGCCGCTTTGACCATCATACCATGCCTTGCACCAGGTGGTGCCGTACTCCGTCACGATAAAGTAGGCTTTTTCGGGAATCTTGCCGATCACCGATCCGCCGATCTTGTCGCGGATGTTCAGCGCGCCAGATACGGTATTTACCTGAGCCGTCTGGCCGGCAGGGGCAGTAGGCGCAATGGTGGGAGTAACGGTGGGATCATCGCCGATCTTCTTGATGAACTTGGTCATTACGTAACCGTAATTGTTGTTGTAATATACCTGGCACCAGGTGGAGCCGTAGCTGGTTACAAGCACGGTGCCGTTTTCGGGGATCTTATCGATGATCGTGCCGCCGGCTGTCTTGCGGACATTCAGGGAGCCCTTCTCGGTGTTGACGCGATACCATGTGCCGCTCACAGGGGCAGCGGTGGGCGCAGTGGTAGGAGCAGGCGTGGGGGTAGCGGTGGGAACGGGCGTGCCGGTAATGGTGATTACGCAGGTAGCCTGGGCACCGTTGTTATCGGCCGCCTTGGCGGTAATGGTTACGGTACCGGGCTTGAGCGCGCTGACGCTGCCGCCGCTGACCGTTGCCATTGTGACATCGGAGGAACTCCAGATAATATTCTGGTTGGTGGCATTGGCGGGAAGGACGGAGGCGATCAGCAGGATGGTTTCGCCCGTCTTCATGGATGCTTTGCTGGGAGCCAGAGTGATGGAGGATACAGGCGTCCCCACCACGATGGTGCAGCTGGCGGAAATGGAGGCATTATCCTTGCAGGTAGCGGTAATGGTGCAGCTGCCCGCGCTGACCGCGGTTACGCGGCCGTCAGAGGAAACGGCGGCTACGGCGCTGTTGCCGGAGCTCCAGGTTACGCCCGTATTGTCCGCATCGGCAGGGCTGACAATGGCGGTCAGCTGCTTTACTTCGCCCTGAACCAGGGTAAAGCCGTTGGGAGAAATCTGAATGCCGGTAACGGGCTGCTTTACGGTTACTTCGCAGCTGACGCTCTTGCCGCTGCCGTCGGTAGCCGTTGCGGTAATGGTGGTGGTGCCTTTCTTGAGGGCGGTAATCAGGCCGCCTGCGGAAACGGTGGCAACATCGGGATTGCTGGAACCGTAGGACAAGGTTTTAATATCTGCATTGGTGGGGGTCACGGTAGCGCTCAGCTGACGGGTAGCGCCTGCCCACATGGTTGCGCTGGTGGCGTCCAGCTTGATTTCCTGGACATATACGGGGGTGCCGACCTTTACGGTGCAGGTGCCGTAGATGGATTCATTTTCTTTTGCGCATACGGTGATGGTTGCCCAGCCTTCGCCTACGCCCGTGATGATACCGTCATTGCTGACGCTGGCCACAGCGGAATTGCTGGTCTTGTATACCAGTTCCTGATTGCTGGCATTGGCGGGAACAACGGAGGCTGTCAGTTTGCTGACGCCGCCCTTTTGCACGACAACGCTTGCGGGAGAAACCGTAACGCTCTTAACGGGCTGGGTGACGGTTACGGTGCAGACAGCGGACTTGCCGCTGCCATCGTTGGCGGCAACGGTGATCTCGGCAGTGCCGGGGCCTTTGGCGGTCACAAGGCCGCTGGCGGAAACGACAGCCACGGCAGTATTGGAGGAGGTATAGCTGACGCTGCGGTCATCGGCATTGGTGGGCAAAACGCTTACGGACAGCTGCTTGGTATCGCCCGTCTTCAGGCTGACAGCGGCAGGCTGCACGGTAACATCGGTCACCTCAACGGGTTTGCCGACCTTGATGTTGCAGGTAGCGGAGATGGAGCTGTTTTCCTTGGATGTAATGGTGATGATCGCGCTGCCCTTGGCAACGGCGGTCACCAGGCCGGAATCGCTGACAACGGCCACATTGGTGTTGCTGCTCTTAAAGATGACGCCCTGCTCGGTGGCATCGGAGGGAACCACGGCGGCGGTCAGCTGCTTGGTTTCCTGTACATCCAGCACAGCGGCGGAGGGATTGACGGTAACGCCCGTCACGGGAACAACGATGGGAGTAGTGCCCACCTTGACCGTGCAGGTGGCGGATACACCGCTGCCGTCAGCCGCGGTGGCGGTAATCACGGCGGTACCTGCCTTCACGGCAGTAACCAAGCCGGACTCGCTGACGGTGGCTACATCGGGGTTCTGAGAGGTGTACTGCACTTTCTGGCTCGCGTCCGAAGGCGTAATCTGGGCAGTGAGCTGAGCCGTTTCGTTTTCCTTGAGATCTAGGCCGGCAGGGGTCAGCGTGATGCCGGTGGCCACGGACTGAACATGGATGGTCACGCTGCTGGCAGCACCCTTGCCATCCTGAGCCGTGGCGGTAATGACGGCAGAGCCGGCCGCTTTAGCGGTGACCGTTGCCGTGTTGCCGCTGCCGGCGACAGCGGCAACAGCAGAATCGGACGATGTGTAGGTGATGCCCTTATCGGTGGCATTGTCGGGAGAAATCTTGGCGGTCACGGTGGTGCTGCCGCCTACCTTCAGGGTATACGTACCCGCGGTCAGGGTGATTTCGCCCACCTTTTGCTTGACAGTGACGGCAATAGTGGCCTTCTTGGCACCATCATTGGTGGTAATGGTGATGATTGCGCTGCCGGGGGCAACGGCATGGATGGTGCCGCCGCTGACGGTGGCGACAGCAGACGAGCTGCTGACTGCCGACCATCCCTGGTTGGTTGCGTTGTCGGGCAGAACGTTCACGGTAAAGCTTTTATCGCTCTCCCCAACGTACAGGGTAATGGCACTGTCGCTGACTTCAACACCCGTTACGGGCACAGTCTCGGTTTCGGGCGCAGTGCCGCCTTCTTCTGCCATGCCGGCAAAGCTGGCCGTAAATACCAGCGCCAGCACAAGCAGGAGAGAGAACAAACGGGAAAGTTTCAACTGTTGTTTCATGGCTCCATCCTTCTTGTTCTGTATTGGTTTTCCGCAGAATGCGGAGAAAAGGCTGCGACTTTATTATACGGCATTTTGGTCTTTCATTGCAACCGTCCTGCGTAAACATTGTAGGACAATTATGCTACAATTTGATGAAATAAACCTGTTGCCGCAGGCAATATCCTGCCTTTTCCGTTGGGAAAACGCACCCCATATATTTAGACGTTGCAGCAGGGTATTTTTATCCGTCCGATTGTAAATTTTTATTATTTTCTTTTTACGACAATAACGGTGTCATCCGGATCGGGCAAAACGGGATTCGGCCCAAGCCCCACAAAGGCATAGTCCGGATAATTGCCCGTGATCCAGTTTTGCCGGGTGTCCAGCTCTTCGCCCGTAGCAAGCAGCCGCGCGGCAATCTCCCCCTCCCCGTCTTTATGCAGCGGCAAATAGCCGATGGGGGCGTCGATCACGTGGTAATACAGCGTATCCCCCTTGGCAGTCACATAGCCAAAGTCCGGTTTCGGGACATCCGCTCTTCCGCAGCCGTATATGCTTTCGCCGTTTTTTTCCATCCATTCGCCGATACGGCAGAGAATCCGCTCGGATTCGGGCGGGATGCAGCCGCGGGCATCGGGACCGACATTGAGCAGCATGTTTCCGCCTTTGCTCACACACTCCGCCAGCTTTCTGATCAGCATCCCCGCAGGCTTGAAATAGTGATCCTGTCCGCAGTATCCCCAATGGTTGTTCATGGTAACACAGCTTTCCCACATCACCTCGCGCCCCTGCGCATCGCGGATGCCCGTGGGCGGAACGATTTGCTCCGGGCTGACAAAATCCCCGCAAAAGTCACTTGGATTTTCGGTAATCAGGCTGCCGAAGCCCTCGCCGCTGACTTCCAGACGATTATCAATCAATGCCTGCGGCTGAAGGGTGCGGACCATATTGACCAGCTCCGTTGCCCGCCAGGCCTCGCCGCGAAGTTTATCGTACGAAAAATCAAACCAGAACAGATCGATCTTGCCGTAATTCTCGCACAGCTCCCGCACCTGCGCATGCATATATTCCAGATACCGCTCAAAGCGGCGGTTTTCATTTCCCTGCGAAGGATCGTCGCGCATGGGGTGGTGGGCATCGCCAAAGTGCGGATAATCCGGATGATGCCAGTCCAGCAGAGAATAATACAGCCCGACTTTCAGTCCTTCCTGACGGAAGGCATCCGTAAACTCCCGCACGGCATCCCGCCCGAAGGGGGTGTTGGTGGATTTAAAATCGGTATACTTGCTGTCAAACAGGCAGAATCCGTCATGATGCTTGGCTGTCAGGATGGCATACTTCATGCCGGCTTTCCGCGCCAGCCGCGCCCAGGCATGCGGATCAAAATCCGGTGCTGAAAACTCCCGAAAATAGGGCAGATATTCCTCCTCGGGCATTTTCTCATTTGAACGTACCCATTCGCCCCGGGCCGGGATTGCATACAGCCCCCAGTGGATGAACATGCCGAAGCGGGCCTCCCGATACCATTTCAGGCGTTCCTCATGTGCCGCGCGATCAAACATGGCAGATTTTCCTCCTTATTTTGTCACAAAGCCCGAAGCTTCCGCATGTGCGGCAGCTTCGGGCTGATAATATTATATTTATTTATCAAAAAGGCTCTTCATTTTTTCCAGAAAGGATTTGCGTTCCCCATATTCCTTGCCGGTGGTGACATTTTCAAACTCCCGCAGGATGTCCTTCTGCTTTTCGGTAAGCTTCGTAGGGACTTCCACGCGCACGCGGACGATCAGATCGCCGACATAGCTGCTGTTTACCTTGGGAATGCCCTTGCCGCGCAGACGGAATTCCGTGCCGTTTTGGGTGCCTTCGGGGATGTTGTATTTGACCGTACCATTCAGCGTAGGCACATCGATTTCACCGCCCAGCGCCGCTGTGGTAAAGCTGATGGGCATATCCAGATACAGGTTGTTTCCGTCACGCTTGAACAGCTTGTGCGGACGCACCGTCACCACGATATACAGATCACCGTTGGGGCCGCCGTTGGCACCCGGTTCGCCCTGACCGTTCATCACGATGGTCTGCCCGTTATCGATGCCGGCGGGGATCTTCACCGTGCAGGTGCGCTTGCGCTTTACGCGGCCCGTACCGAAGCACTTGGGGCATTTATCCTGAATGACCTTGCCCGTGCCGCCGCAGGTGGAGCAGGTACGCACCGTAACCATGAATCCGCCCTGCACGCGAACCTGACCCGTACCCTTACAGGTGGGGCAGGTCTTGGGCTGAGTGCCGGGTTTTGCACCCGTGCCATGGCAATCTTCGCAAATCTCCGAGCGATAAAACTCAAAGGATTTTTCGCAGCCGAATGCAGCCTCCTCAAAGCTTACGCGCAGATCATAGCGCAGGTCATTGCCCTGCTGAGGCGCATTTGCGCGCTGTGAACCGCCCATGCCCGCGCCGCCGAAGAGCTGATCGAAAATCGAGCTGAAGCCGCCCATATCGCCGAATCCGCCAAAGCCGCCAAAGCCGCTGCCGTCATAGCCGCCGCTGCCGTTCATGGGGTCGTTGAACCCGAACTGATCGTAGCGGGCGCGCTTATCCGGATCGGAGAGCACCTCGTTGGCTTCGTTCAGTTCACGGAAGCGTGCCTCTGCCTCCTTATCGTTGGGATGCAGATCGGGGTGGCATTCCTTGGCCAGCTTTCGGTAAGCCTTTTTGATCTCTTCCTGCGAGGCATTTTTCTGGACACCCAGCACCTCGTAATAATCGCGTTTTGTTGCCATTTTGTCCTCTTATGTTAAACCCGCAATGCGCAATGCGCAGGATACGCCCACGCATTGCGCATTTGGTTCACAGTAAATTGCTGTTATTGGGCTTACTGCACGCTGCCGTCGGCATTGAAGGAGCCGTCATCATTCTGCGTGTTGGGCTGAGAACCAGCGTTGCCCATATCGGGGGCACCCTGTGCGCCGCCCTGCTGCTGATAAAGCTTGCCGAAGATGGCATACACCTTTTGGGTCATGGCATCCATGGCGTTTTTGATTTCATCGGCGTTGTTGCGCTCGCGAACCGCCTTGAAATCAGCCAGTTCCTTTTCAACCGTGGCCTTGTCCTCGGCAGACAGCTTGTCGCCGTTGTCCTTGAGCTGCTTTTCGATCTCATAGGTCATGCTGTCGGCATGGTTGAGGGTTTCAACCTCTTCCTTGCGCTTCTTATCGGCCTCGGCATACTGCTCGGCTTCCTTTACACGCTGCTGGATTTCTTCCTCGCTCATGTTGGTGGAAGAGGTGATGGTGATGTTCTGCTCATTGCCCGTGCCCTTATCCTTGGCGGATACGGATACGATGCCGTTCTTATCGATGCGGAAGGTTACCTCGATCTGAGGCACGCCGCGGGGTGCGGCGGGAATGCCAGTCAGCTGGAAGCGGCCCAGGGTCTTGTTATCGTACGCCATGGGGCGCTCGCCCTGCAGGACGTGGATCTCAACGGTAGTCTGTCCGTCAGCCGCGGTGGAGAACACCTGGCTCTTTTCGGTAGGAATGGTGGTGTTGCGGTCAATCAGGCGGGTGAAGATGTGACCCTCGGTTTCAAGGCCCAGAGACAGGGGCGTTACATCCAGCAGCAGAACGTCCTTGACTTCGCCGCCCAGAACGCCTGCCTGAATGGCGGCGCCGATGGCAACGCACTCATCGGGGTTGATGCCCTTGAAGGGCTCCTTGCCGGTAACCTTCTTGACAGCTTCCTGTACCGCGGGGATACGGGTGGAGCCGCCAACCAGGATAACCTTATCCACCTGAGCGGCGGTCAGGCCGGCATCACGCAGCGCGTTCTGCATAGGCGCAATGGTCTTTTCCACCAGATCAGCGGTCAGCTCGTTGAACTTTGCGCGGGTCAGGGTCATGTCCAGATGCTTGGGGCCGGTGGCATCGGCGGTAATGAAGGGCAGGTTGATGTTGGCGCTCATCACGCCGGACAATTCAATCTTGGCCTTTTCGGCAGCTTCCTTCAGGCGCTGATACGCCATGCGGTCTTTCTTCAGATCGATGCCGTTTTCCTTCTGGAAAGCATCGGCAACGTAATCGATGATGCGGTTATCAAAGTCATCGCCGCCCAGATGGGTATCGCCGTTGGTGGCCAGCACTTCGAACACGCCGTCGCCGATTTCCAGCAAGCTTACATCGAAGGTGCCGCCGCCCAGGTCGTACACCAGGATCTTGTGGGTTTCATCCTTGTCCAGTCCGTAGGCCAGGGACGCGGCAGTGGGCTCGTTGATGATGCGCAGTACTTCCAGACCGGCGATGCGGCCGGCATCCTTGGTGGCCTGGCGCTGGCTGTCGGAGAAGTAGGCAGGCACGGTGATAACGGCCTGAGAAACGGTTTCGCCCAGGTAGCTTTCGGCATCAGCCTTCAGCTTCTGCAGGATCATGGCACTGATTTCCTGCGGGTTGTAGGATTTGCCGTCGATGGTAACCTTGTAGTTGGTGCCCATCTGGCGCTTAATGGAAGAGATGGTGCGGTCGGGGTTGGTGATGGCCTGACGCTTTGCGATCTGGCCAACCAGACGCTCGCCGTCCTTGGTGAATGCTACGACGGAAGGCGTGGTGCGCGCGCCCTCGGAATTTGCGATAACAACGGGTTCGCCGCCCTCCATGACGGCGACGCAGCTGTTGGTAGTGCCCAAGTCGATACCGATAATCTTGCTCATAATTGTTTCCTCCAGTTTATGTAGAATGGTCAGGAATCTGATTGATATATATGAAAACAGCAATGCTGTTTTTTGCAAAGTTCGGGGCTTTCCGCTCGGGAAAAGCCTTACGCCTCTGCCACAACCTTTACCATGGCGTGGCGCAGCACGACATCGCCCAGCTGATAGCCCTTTTGAAGCACCAGGCACACCGTGCCGGGTTCGCCCTCATCGGCTTCCGCCTGCATAACGGCATTCTCCAGACGGGGATCAAACTTTTCGCCCGTACGGTCAATCACCGTTACGCCGCGCTTTTCCAGTGCTTCGCTCAGCTGGCGGTGCACCATGCTGACACCTTCATGCAGGGCAGCATCGGCGCTTTCGGCAGCCAGTGCGCGCTCCAGATTGTCCATCACAGGCAGGATCGTTTTGATAAAGGCGCGTGCGCCGTCCTCATAGGCATCGGCACGAACGCTGTTGTTGCGGCGGCGGAAGTTTTCAAAATCCGCCTGCACACGCTGTGCCATGTTCAGGTATTCGTCGCTTTGCTTTTTTGCGGCCTCCAGCTGCTTATGCAGATCCTCAATTTCGGCCTGCACAGCCGAGGCTTCCTCATTTACGCACTCCTGTGCGTCCTGCGCGCCGTCCTCCCGGGGGTCGGGCACATTGGCCTCGACTTCAGGCTCGGCGACCGCTTTCTTTTTTTCTTTACTCATGATTTCCTCCTGGTGTTATGCTTCCAGCGCGTCCACCGACAGCATGCCGGTCAGCTCGTGGGCAACGGTACTGAGCGTATCCATCACCCTGGCGTAGTTCATCCGCATGGGACCAACCACACCGATTGTTCCGACGTGCCCGCGTCCGACGCGATAGGGAGCGGTGATCACGGAGCAGTCGGACAGCTCCGCCATCCCGATCTCACTGCCGATGCGCACGCTGATCATGCCTTGCGGCGGACGCATCAGGGTGATGAGCGCATCGCGCTTTTCCAGCGCGTCCATAAAGGCACGGGCGCGGGAAACATCGGCATATTCCGGATAATACAGAATGTTGTGCGCACCGCCGACCATTACGCGGTCCGTCTCGGTCTGCTTTTCCATCTGCCCTGCCAGTTCCGCAATGCCCGACAGCACACGCGCATCCGCATCGGAATGGGCGGCAAAGCCGTAAAGCATTTCGCGCATCTGGCGAAGAGAGAGGCCGCGAAGCCGTTCGGTCAGCATCTTGCTGATGGCGTAAAGCCCGTCGCTGTCCAGCTTTTCGCTGACGCGGATGGTGGTATCGCGGATCACGCCCGAATCGGTAACGACAATCAGCAAAGCGCTGCCGCGCGCCACACCGACCAGATGCAGGCTGCTCACCCGCAGATCACTCTGACGTGGAGTCATCACCAGGGCGGCGTAGTGGGTCAGATCGCTCAGCGTCTGCGCGCACAAGGAGATGACATCTTCCATATCGTGCACGCGGGATGTGAAATACCGGCGGACGCTTTCGCGCTCATCATCGCGGAGTCCCGGAGCCAGCAGTGCATCCACATACAGGCGGTAGGCCTTGTCGCTGGGAATGCGCCCCGCCGACACATGCGGCTGAAGCAGATAGCCCATTTCCTCCAGATCCGCCATCTCATTGCGAATGGTGGCGCTGGATACGCCAAGGCCGCCGTTCTTGCTGATGGTGCGGCTGCCCACCGGGGTGTTGGTCAGGATGAAATCCTCTACGATGATCTGCAGGATGCGCTTTTTGCGCTCATTGAAGTCCATCGTCGATCTCTCCTTTCCGCTTTGTTAGCACTCATTGTGTTTGAGTGCTAACAACGATGATAGAATACCATCTCTTTTGCACTTTGTCAATAGCTGCGCAAAAAATTTTTTTGTGTATGTGTATGTGTTAAAATGATGTGACCCATAAAGGAAAGGAAGTTCATCAGAGATATGCCTCAGGCGAAAATCGTATATCTATTTACAACACAGAGAATATTCACAGGCCATCATGCGCCCGCGGGAGGCCTTTGTGGTGTCCGTCGCCCGCGGCATGCTGATCAGCGGCATCCTGATCCCGGTGCTGCCCGCCCTGCTGGGGGCTTCTTTCATCTGGTACGCTATGCCCATTACCGAGGTGCTGCCCGCCCTGTACGCTTTCCTGGCCATCCGGCGTAACACAGCTGCTCTGCCCAGGTGTGATACGCAAGAATATGCATAAATTGTGTCATATTATGCATTAACGCATATTATTATAAAATTTTTAGAATAAATATTCACAAAACCTATTGACATATGCATTCTCCGCGCGTATAATGACGCCATCAACTTTAAGGAGGACGCAATCCCATGTCTGCTGCCAAGAAACTTTTTTCCATCCTGATCGTACTTACCCTTTGCCTGTCCTCCGTCAGCGCCATGGCGTGCACGGCGATTTACGTCGGCTCGGACCTGACTGCGGGCGGAAACACGCTCTTTGCCCGCTCCGAGGATATTTCCAACAGCTATAACAAAATGTTTTATGTAAGCCCTGCCGGCAAGCATACTGCCGGTGAAGTATACAACGGCTGCTACGGTTTCACCTATACCTTTACCAAGGACAGCTACAGCTACACCGCCTTCAGCGATGATAACGGCTATGCCAAGGATGGCGTTTGCCCGGACTGCGACGGCACACATGCCCACACGCCCTATGAAGCGGGCGGCACAAACGCCATGGGCGTTACCGTAAGCGCTACCGAGACCATCGGCTGCTCCGATGCCATCTATGATGCCGATCCCTACACGGATACCGGCATTGAGGAGGCCGAAATCACCACCGTGCTGCTTAGCGAATCCGCCAGCGCCAAGGAAGCCGTTGACCTGCTGCTCAGCATCTATGATTCCGTCGGCTGCGCGGGCGGTTCGGGCATCTTCATCGCCGATGACAAGGAAGTATGGTACATTGAAAACGCCTCCGGCACCCAGTATGTAGCCCTCAAACTCACCTCCGGCATGGCCTTTGCCCAGCCCAACATGTCCATCATCGGTCTGATTGACCTGGATGATACCGACAACGTGATCGCCTCTGCCAACCTGATTGCCGTGGCTGAAAAAGCAGGCACCTATGTCGGAGACAAAGACGCCAACACCATCGACTATCTTGCCTCCTACAATGCCGACCAGACTGCCGGCAGCCGTATGGTAAATGCTCTCAAGTTCTTCAATGCCGAAACTGCCAAGGATGAACCTGCCGCATCCGATTACACCATCTCCAACGTAAACGAAAACGGTGAAATCGTGCCCCTGTATACAGCCATCACCCTGGATCACGCCTATACGGTGGAAGATATTGTGGACTACTACCACATTTCCGGCATCGGCTCCACCCGCAACCTGGAAACGCACATCTTTGAGGTTTCCGGTGAAGACAGCGCCATCGACACCGTGGAATGGGTTGCCATGGATGATGACTGCCTGAGCGTGTTTGTGCCCTATTACCCCATGCTGACCACCGATACCTACGCCGCTTACCAGGTAAGCACCGCCGCTGCCGAGTTTGTAACCGAAGAGCCGACCGACGGCGTTTACTACGCGGCCACCAAGAACAAGCGCAACGAAAAAGGTGAACGTGTAGCTGTTGAAGGCTTCACCGTGCTTCCCTCCGACTGGGCCGATTCCTTCTACTGGTGTTTTGACGCCCTGTCCAATCTGTACGAATACGGCACTCTGACTGATGATCAGAAGGCCGAAATCAACGATACGCTGGCTGCCCTCCAGCAGGATTGCTACGATACCTTTGCCCAGTTTGATTCCGCCTCGGCTACCACCGAATCCGCCACAAAAATGAGCGCCGATCTGGCTGCCAAGGTGCATGCCGCCGTCGCGGAGCTGGTCAGCAAAGTAAAGTAACCGCGCTAAAAGCATCAACGGCCACAACGGTTTTCCCGCTGTGGCCGCATTTGTGTATCCGTAACGTTAAAACCGGAGGCAGATCGCAATGGAACTGATTGTAAAGCACTTTTCGCAGTTAAGCACAAAGGAGCTTTTTGCGCTTTATAAACTGCGCGTTTCGGTATTTGTGGTGGAACAGCAATGCCCCTACCAGGAAGTGGACGATGCCGACTGCGAGGCCTATCATCTGTGGCTGCAGGATAAAGACGGCATTGAAGCCTATGCACGGGTACTTCCGCAGGGGATATTATTCCCGACTGCAGCCATCGGCCGCGTGATTGCGGTAAAACGCAGATGCGGTCTGGGCAGCAAAATTCTGGAGGCGGCAATTCGCACCGCAAAAGAAAAATTTCATGCCGATGTCATTACCATCGAAGCGCAAGTATACGCCCGTTCCCTGTATGAAAAGCACGGTTTCAGGCAGACATCGGAGGAATTTTCAGAGGACGGCATCCCGCACATTCAAATGCAGCTGAAGCTTTAAGCCGTCAGTTCCGCTGCTGGTAGGAATCGCTGCCGATACCGAAATAAACGCTGTTGGGCTCAAGCTCGATGCCGTTGACGGCAAACAGTTCCTCCACCGTGACGCACAGGAAGCCTTTGTCCGCCAGAAGCTGCGGCAGGGTCAGCGTATAGTCCGCCGTACCGGAGCGAAGATCGTGGCAGAGAATCACATCCCCGTCCAGCGCCTTCTGTGCCAGACGGCGTGCCTCGCTTTCAGGATTTTTTACCGCGCCGCCCGCATCGGCGGAAACAAGCGTCCAGTGAATCAGGGGAAGATGGACATCCTCATTGATATATACCGTTTCATCTCCACCCGGTGCACGCATAATGGATACGGCCTTGCCCGTAATGGCAATCAGCTTGGCATTCAATTTGTCCCGGTAGGAAATGACTTTCCCCTTCACCTGGTAAGAATAATCATGCGCATAGTTGTGGCTGCCGGTAATAAAGCCCGCATCGTGCTGCATGGCCAGATAATCGGGCGCGTAAGCAATGCGGTCCCCCACAACAAAGAACGTAGCCTCGGCACAGCCGCGGCGCACATTGCGCATCACCCGCAGCGTAACCCCGCGGGTCGGGCCGTCATCAAAGGTAAGCGCAACCATTTTATAGCGGCTGTTGTCGGTTTGACGCTGTGCCTCCTGCGTCAGGTGACCGGCTAAATCGGTATAAGGGATGCGCACATGCATCAGGGTGTTTTTGCCGTCATAGAGGCTGTCCGCCCGAAAATGGAATTGCAAATAGGCCACCGTCAGGGTGAAGGGTGTGTCGGACAGATTTTGAACAAGCGCTTCCAGGCGCTCCGCATCGGCCTCTTCATCCGGAAAATACGCATTCAGCTGGGTACGGACAGCATCGGCGACGATCTGCCATCCCTCATCATCGGCAATGACATCCGCCGGCGTAACCGTCTCGCCCGTCAAAAGGTCATAGGCGCGGGCATCGACGGCAGTATAGATCTGCTTGCGGTCATCCTGCACGCTGGCCGTCATCAGAAAGGATGCCCAGCTCTCCCCCGTGCGGTACACGGTGGTGCCTACATCCAGCAGTGCGCCCTCCTGTGTGCGGGCAGCCTTTGCAGGCAGGTAAGTGCGGCCGTCTGCCTCCAGCGTGTCAATGACCGCGCGAAGCTCGGCATTTACCGTTTCGTTTACCGTAATCGCCCAGGCACGGTCAATGCTTACACTGTTGCCCAGCTTTTCATGCTCGTATTCCTGGGTAATCTGCATATGCTCCGGCAGGGTTTCGTACTTTTCTTCGGCCAGCACGCCGCACAGGGGCAGCATCGTCAAAACCAGCAAAAGCGATAAAAATTTGCGCATAGGATGCCTCCGTTTTGTTTCGTTGCACCCCTATTATAGCCGTTTTGCCGCGGGATGTAAACGGACACAAAACGAAATCAGAAAATCAGCCCGATGCCCAAACGAACCGCGCCGCACAGCAGCATCACCAGGATCGGATTCCACTTAAGGAAGCGCAGCACCAGGAACGCCGCGACGGCCATCGCAAGGCCGATCACATCCACCGAGCTTAGGTCAATCACGCCGCCCGGCCATATCACCTGCCGCAAAATTTCCAGGCCTGCCGAGGCAATCAGGGCCACCACGGCGGGCCGCAGGCAGGTAAGGACATTTTGCAGCATGTCCATCTGCCTGTATTTGCGGTAAAGGTAGGCAAGCAGGGATACAATCAGGCAGGAAGGCAGGATACAGCCAAAGGTTGCAACGATTGCGCCGGTTACCCCGGCCAGACGGTTGCCCACAAAGGTTGCGGCGTTTACCGCGATAGGGCCGGGCGTCATTTCCGCAATGGTTACAAGGTCGGTAAACTCGCTCATTGTCAGCCATCCGTGCAGGGTAACCACCTGACTGCGGATAAAGGGCATGGCCGCATAGCCACCGCCGATGCTGAACAGCCCCACCTGCATAAAACTGAGAAAAAGCTGCCACAGGCTTGTCATTGCGCATGCCCCCTTTTCCTTGCGGCCAGCGCGCTGATTACGCCTACCAGCGCAGTTGCCAATATAATGTAGATCACGTTGACATCCAGCACAAATCCCGCGATAAAGGCGCCGGCCAGTATGCACAGCCGCAGGGCGGAATGGCTGCGTACTTCCTTGATGCCAAGCCCGCATACCACATCCAAAATGACCGCCGCAACGCCGGACTGCATGCCGCGCAGTGCCTGCGATACATACGGGTTGCTGGCAAAGGCCGCATAGAACATGGAAATCACGCTCAGGATAACCATGGGCGGAATAATGGTTGCAATGACGGCGGTAAGCATGCCGGCGAAGCCGCCCACGCGCCACCCCACCAGATTGGCGGCGTTGACCGCAATCGCACCGGGAGAGGACTGCGCCATAGCAGCGATGTCCAGCATTTCATCCTCGTTCATCCAGTGCAGCTCATCCACAAATTTGCGCTTCATCAGTGTGACAATCACGAATCCTCCGCCAAAGGTAAAGGCGCTGATGTAGAACATGCTTGTAAATAGTTTGATCAGGCGCTTATAATCGGGCTTCTCTTTTTTCTTTTTCATTCTGATCCCTCCCGATTGCTATTATAGGGCTTGCTTTATGATATGTAAAATGCTATTATTTTATTAAATACATATCATTTTAATTATGAACGGAGCCTTGACATGACCATCCGCCACATGAAGATTTTTGTCAGCGTCTATCAGACGCAAAGCATCACCCGCGCCGCCGAGCAGCTGCACATGACCCAGCCTGCCGTCAGCCGTGCCATCCAGGAATTGGAGCATTATTACGGCGTATGCCTGTTTGAGCGCATCGGCCGCCGCATCTGCAGCACCGAAAGTGCCGCTCGGCTGTATGCACAGGCGCTGCATATCATTGAAACCCTGGACAGCATGGAAAAAGAGCTGCGCGATTGGGATGAATTTGGCATGCTGCGTGTGGGCGCAACCATCACGCTGGGCACTTTTTTGCTGCCGCGGCTTGCCGCGCAGTTTCAGCGCAGGCACCCGCACCTGCAGTTGAAGGCAATGGTATCCAATGGTGCGCAGCTTTCCCAGCATCTGCTGGACAACACCATTGATCTTGCGCTAATTGAAGGAAGCGTCCTGCCCGCCCAGCTGGTCAGCGAACCTTTTTCTCGCGATCATCTGCAATTGATTCTGCCTCCCGATCATCCCCTGGCCAAGCGTGAAAGCCTGCAATTGGCCGAGCTTTCGCAAGAATCCTTCCTGCTGCGGGAGCGCGGCAGCGCAGGGCGGGAATTTCTGGATCATGTGTTTGCGGCGCATCAGCTTCCGCTTGTCCCGCTTTGGGAAAGTGCCAGCACGCAGGCCATCATTCAAGCCGTCGGTGCGGGACTGGGCATTTCCTTTTTGCCGGAGCGGCTGGTCAGTCAAGCCATCGCGGACGGGCTTGTATGCACCATTCCGGTGGCGGATGAAGCCTTTGCCCGCACACATCATATCGTCTATCACCGCCACAAGTACCTGACCCGTTCGGCACAGGAATTTATCGCTTTGTGCAAAGAAATCAGCCTTGAAAAAGGAAACGAGGGCATCAAGGATTCCCCTTGACGTCCTCGTTTTCGCGTGCCCTGTTTTGAAAATTCAGCGCACGTTGATTTTAATGATTTCCGTTATGCTTTCGCTGCGGCACCGAAGA
>CAVFPH010000012.1:0-32411 GCA_963624325.1 bacterium | reverse complement strand
ACGGAATCGGGAGCGCATCTGCTGGATCCGAGCGGCAAACTGCAGGCAGGTACGTCTTGCTGTCCACCGGAGGGAGATGCCGGCACGGGCATGACTGCTACCGATAGCGTGGCGCCCGGTACAGGCAATGTCAGCGCGGGTACCAGCGTGTTTGCCATGGTGGTGCTGGAAAGCGCCCTTCAAAAGGTATATCCCGAAATCGACATGGTCACCACGCCTACCGGTAAGCCTGTGGCTATGGTGCACTGCAACAACTGCACCAGTGATATCAATGCCTGGGCGGAGACGATGCTGGGTTTTGCAAAGGCTGCCGGCGTACCCGTGGAGCGCGGGCAGGTGTACGAAGCCCTGTTCAAGGCCGCAATGACGGGTGAGAAGGACTGCGGTGGGCTTGTCAATGTCAACTATCTGTCCGGTGAGCCGATTACCGGCCTTGCCGAAGGCCGCCCGATGCTGGTTCGTCTGCCGGATGCACACATGACGTTTGAAAATTTTGCGCGTTCTTTGGTGTTCGGTGCCATGGTTACCCTGAAACTTGGCATGGATATCCTGTCAGCTGAGAACGTAAGTATTCGCACCTTGCTCGGACACGGCGGCTTCTTCAAAACGCCGGGCACGGCACAGTGCTTGATGGCCTCCGCACTGGGGACACCCGTATCGGTCATGGAAACGGCCGGTGAGGGCGGGCCGTGGGGAATGGCTCTGCTGGCAGCATACCGTGTGCGCAAGCAGGAGGGCGAGAGCCTGGAGGACTATTTGTCCCGCCGCGTATTTGCCGATTCCGCCGCCGTCACCGCGCAGCCGAATCGGGAGGATGCCGCGGGCTTTGACGCTTATGTAAAACGCTTTGCCGATGTTCTGCCGGCGGAAAAGGCCGCGGCGGAGCGTCTTAAAAATTAATTGACGGAGGAATGCAAAATATGTCTATGAAGGATTATCAGTTCTGGTTTGTGGTGGGCTCTCAGTTTCTGTACGGCCCCGAGGTGCTGGAAACCGTAGCACATCGTGCCGAAGAAATGGCGCAGAAGCTGAATGCTTCCGGCAATCTGCCCTGCGAAATCGTATACAAAGTTACGGCCAAGACCGAAAAGGAAATCGAGGATGTGGCGCGTGAAGCCAATTACGATCCGCACTGCGCGGGCGTGATTACCTGGTGCCATACGTTCAGCCCCTCCAAAATGTGGATCGGCGGGCTGGAGATGCTGCAGAAGCCGTGGTGTCATTTTGCGACGCAGTATAACCGCGAAATTCCCAACGAAGAGATCGATATGGACTTTATGAATCTGAACCAGGCTGCGCACGGCGACCGTGAGCACGGCTTTATCGGCGCGCGCCTGCGCAAACCGCGCAAGATCATTGCGGGCTACTGGCAGGATGAGGATGTTCAAAAGCGTCTGGGCGCGTGGATGCGCGCAGCAGTGGGCGCGGCATTTTCCAGAAGTCTGAAAGTCATGCGCTTCGGCGACAATATGCGGGAAGTAGCCGTTACCGAAGGCGACAAGGTAGAGGTGCAGCGCAAGCTCGGCTGGCAGGTAAATACCTGGCCCGTCGGCCGTCTGGTGGAGGAAATGGACGCTGTTACCGAAGCGGAAATTGATGCCCTGATGGCCGAATACTGCAGATTGTATACCTTGGCAACGGATGATCTGGAAACCGTGCGCTATCAGGCACGGGAAGAAATTGCCATGAAGAAAATGCTGGATCAGGAGGGCTGCAAGGCCTTTTCCAATACATTCCAGGATTTGTACGGCATGCGCCAGCTGCCGGGCATTGCCAGCCAGCACCTGATGGCGCAGGGCTACGGCTACGGCGGTGAAGGCGATTGGAAAGTAGCCGCTATGACTGCCATCATCAAGGCCATGACCGAGGGACAAACGGGCGGCAGTGCCTTTATGGAGGATTATACCTACCATCTGGTCCCCGGCAGCGAGTACAGCCTCGGTGCGCACATGCTGGAGGTATGCCCTTCTGTTGCGGCGGAAAAGCCGCGCATTGAGGTGCATCCGCTTGGCATCGGCGATCGTGAGCCCCCCGCCCGTCTGGTATTTGAGGGACATGAGGGGGCAGGCGTTGTGGTCAGCCTGATCGACATGGGCGGCCGTTTGCGCCTGATTTGCCAGGATATCATGTGCGTAAAGCCGATTATGGATATGCCTAACCTGCCTGTAGCGCGCGTGATGTGGCGCGCAATGCCTGATTTGAAGACCGGGCTGGAGTGCTGGATTACCGCCGGCGGCGCGCATCATACGGTGCTCAGCTATGACGTAACGGCCGAACAGATGCATGACTGGGCACGGATGATGGATATTGAATTTGTTCACATCGGACGCGATACCACGCAGGAAGGTCTGGAGCATGATCTGTTCCTAAGCGATCTTGCCTGGAAGCTGAAAGGATAAAACGAACCATGCTTGAAAATCTGCGCAAGGCCGTATATGAGGCCAACATGGAACTGCCGCGCCGCAACCTGGTTACCTACACGTGGGGCAACGTATCGGGCATTGATCGGGAAAAAGGGCTTGTTGTGATCAAGCCCTCAGGCGTGGAGTATGATGAACTGTCTCCTGACAACCTGGTGATCCTGAACCTGGACGGACAGGTGGTAGAGGGTGATTTGAATCCCTCCTCTGACACGAAGACACATCTGGAACTGTACAAGGCCTTCCCGCAAATCGGCGGTATTGTGCATACCCACAGCCCCCATGCAGTAGGCTGGGCGCAGGCAGGGCGGGATATTCCCTGCTACGGTACCACGCATGCCGATTACTTTTACGGCCCGATTCCCTGTGCCCGCAGCCTGACGGAGCAGGAAGTGGCCGAGGATTACGAAATGAATACCGGCAAGGTAATTGCCGAAACCTTTGCGCAGCGCGGATTGAACCCCGTGCATGTGCCTGCCGTGATCTGCCGCAGCCACGGCCCATTCACATGGGGACGGGATGCCGCGCAGGCCGTTTATCATGCCGTAGTATTGGAAGAGGTGGCGCGCATGGCGCTTTATACCATTGCCGTCGATCCCAATGCTGCCCCTGCCCCGCAGCATGTGCAGGACAAACACTTTATGCGCAAGCACGGCCCCAATGCCTATTACGGGCAGAAAAAGTAACACGAGATCATCAAATATTGTATCGGTATTACAGCAAAAACTCAGCGCGGCATCGGATACATCCGGTGCCGCGCTGAGTTTGTACTGATCAAGTTTCTGCCGTGCGGTTATCCGTTTACACCCACATCGTCCGTATACCCGTTATCCCGGATATAACCGCCACCGCCCTCCCAGTAGGAGATGCCGAAGCTGTCCTCCTGATAAAGACTGAAGCCGAAAAGGGAAGTGACATGCCCGGTCTGATCACGGAAAATCAGGATGTAATCATCCGATGACCAGGTACGCTCCGCTTCGGTTGCTTTGCAGATGCAATAGCTGTAAGAGTACGGGGCAAGATATTCTTCCTGCTCTTCCTGCGACAGCGCCTCGTATTCCCCGATCGGCAGATCGCTGATTGTCGCGGTGCCTTCCGCGTCAAAGGAAATATAATAGCCCAGCATTTCACCGCCGCCGTCTATGACCCAGTTACCGACCAGCTGTTCTTCGATATCCACGGCCTCCTCACCGGGCAGAGGATAGCTCAGCGCTGCGGCAGGCACAAAGCCGCGCACGGTTTGCCCGTCCAGCGTGGTTTCCACATAGGCATACCAATTGCCGTACAGCGCAAGCAGCTGAACGCTTTCGCCCGCAGAGAGCGTTTTCTGCTTATATTGCGATACATTGGGATCATCCGTCAGAAAGGTGTCCTGCGCAACCGTTACTGCCACATTCATATATGGAATGGCAGCAGTGCAGCTGAGATCGATGTTTTGCGGCAGATCGGAAACGCGCACGTAGCCGAAACGGCTTGTGCGATCACTGACTTCGTATTCAATCAGCGCCCAATTGCCATCCTCGCTGAGACCGTAAAGCTTTGCACCGCCTCCGTACAGGTTGACACTGGCCTTGCCCTTGGCAAAACGTTTGGAGTTTTCGCTGGGCGCGCTGTATACGGGGATTGTGCCTGTTTTTTCGGAAGCGAAAATATCAACGCTTTCCGACATTTCATAGCTTTCAAACTGCGGCCAAACTACATTTTGCAGTTCCCTGACTGCACCGATTTCCTCGATTGTGCGCGGGAAAAGCAGCAGGTTGAACTCCTCTAAACAAGGTGTGGCATATTGACCCACGCACCAGTTTATCTCAGAGCTGCCGTCGCTGCAGGCAAGCCAGTCGGTTACCTCGCTGCTGGTGCCGCCGGCCGCTAAAGTCAATTCCCCGATTTTGCCGCTTTCCAGCGTATAGGTCAGCAGATCGCCGTCGAAAAGCGGAACAAAAGTAAACTCGGCATCTTTGTATGACAGGGTAAAGCCGGGGTCATTCCGTTTGAGCGTTACCTTTTGGTAGCCCTTTTCGTCCGGCTGCTTGACGGCGGTATGATAGGCATTGAGCATGATTACGTTATCCGCTGTTTTATAGGCAAATAGCAGCACGGTATGATAGCGGCTGGCCATGACGGCGATTTGCCCGCCCTCTACATCGATCTGTACCAATGCGGTATATTCATCATACAAGCCTGATTTGCTTACGGCATTAAGCAAAACGCCGCTTTTCAGCCCCCACCCGTTTGCCAGTGCGGCAGGAGCATACAGAGACAGCAAAAGCGTCAGACACAGGAACACACAGAGCGCGCGAACACGTTTCATTGTTTAAAAAATCCTCCCTTGTAAATATCACTTTGAAGCAGTCAGATGCGCACGGGGCACAAAGCCGCGAACGGTTTGACCGTTTACTGCGGTTTCAACATAAGCATACCAGATATTGTAAACCGCCAGCACCGTTACCGATTCCCCGGTCTGAAGGGATACCTGCGTTTTTTGCGATACATCCGGGTCGTCGGTCAAAAAGGTATCCTGTGACACCGTTGCTGCCAGAGAAGAGAAAGAAAGCACAGCCGAAAAGTTTGCAAACTGTCCATCATTTTTTACATAACCGAAGCGTGCGGATCGAACGCTGATCTCATAGGATATCAATGCCCAGCCGCCATCGGACGTAAAACCGTAAAAACGGAAAGCGCTGCTTAGATCCACGCCGGCTTTGCCGTCCGCAAAACGCACAGCATTTTGGCCGGGCGCACTGTATACGGGGGCCAGCTTCTTCATGCCCGCAAGACCGTCGGATTCCTCCCCGGTGAGAAAGGGAAGCTGCACTGACGTTTGAGCAGTGTTCAAAGCCTGCTGAGCACGTACATCCGCCAAGGTGCGGGGGAAAAGGCGCAGGTTGATTTGATCAAACGTCAACTGTTCTGTGCCGTTTTCGCCGGGATGCCAGCTTTCTGCCGATGTGCCGTCATTGCACATATACCAGCCCGATTGGCTATTGCGCTCAAAAGGCAGCGGGGTGAGGGTATCCAGATAAACGCTGCCCAGGATAAAGCCTGTGCCGCAAGGCTCAAAATGCAGGCAGGTTCCGGGATAATACAGCAGAAAGCCCTCCCCGTTAACACAAAGTGAAACCTTTTTCCAATCCGTTTCTCCCGGCTGGCGGACAACGGTGTGATATTCCTTCAGCACGGTGCTGCCGTTTTCCGTAAAGGCATGCAGCAGGACTGCGTGCTCCTTGTCGGCCATCACCGCCACTGCACCATTGCGAAGTTTCAGGTAGGATAGGGCGGCGTATCCGTCATAGCGCTCCGTTTTCCGTACAGCGCTTAGCAAGATGCCGCTCGGAAGCTTCCAAACGTTGTCCGCCAGCGCGGAGGGAAAGAGCAGGGCAAACAGCAGCAGCCAAGCGATAAATGCGGAAATCAGGCGCGTTCTCTTCATTGCGATCCGATCCTTTCATGCACGCTGCTATATAGACGATTCAGCCCCCGCTTTTCATCCCCGAAATCAAAAAAATCAGTGGATGGTGTCAAACAGATTGCGGATACTGTCTGCCTGCGTAAGCGTACGGACAACACGCGCGGGGACACCGACGGCAAAGCTGCCGGCGGGAATGTCACGCGTCACAACACAGCCTGCGCCCAGCACACAGCCATCCCCGATGGTTACGCCGGGACATACCACCACATTGGCGCCAAACCAGCAGTCATTGCCGATGGTCACGGGCTTGGCATAGCAAAGCAGGCGTTCTTTCCCGTCGCTGCAGATTAAGCTGCGGCGCTCATCGGGCAGCATGGGATGCAGGGGCGTTACAATTGTTACGTTCGGCCCAAACTGGCAGCGGTCACCGATGGTGACGCACGCATCATCCTGAACGGTAAAATTGAAGTTCATAAAACAGTCTCTGCCGATACGGGTGTGGCAGCCGTAATGAAAATGAATTGGGCCCAACATCCAGGTGCCTTGGCCGATTTCGCCCAGCAGCCGGGACAGAATTTCCAGCCTTGCCTGCACATCACTGTCAAACAGGCTGTTATACTCCTGACTTAGCCGGTGCGCGCGAAGCTTCTTTTCGGTCAACTCGGGGGTTTCGGGGGCAAACAGCTTGCCCGCAAAAATGCGTTCTTCCTCAGTCATGACAATACCTCCCAGCATGAATATCTGCCTTCATTATACCCAAGCGCACCCGGGCAATCAAGGCATTTACACGGAGAAAGCGCAATTTGTCCCAGAATTAGCGCAAAAATGTATCGTGATTTGCCGCAGTATCTGCTATAATATAAGCGTATTCTGCGATGAAGGAGGCTGATTGTCATGATTCACGTGACCGTATGGAATGAATTCTATCACGAGAAGACGGATCCCCGTGCCGCCGCAGCGTATCCGGACGGCCTGCATATGGCACTCAAGCGTATGCTGGAATGCGAGGATGTGACCGTTCGCACCGCCACGCTGGATGATCCCGAGTGCGGCCTGACCGAGGAAGTGCTATCTGATACCGATGTGCTGGTATGGTGGGGGCATGTGCGCCACAAGCAGGTGCCCGATGAGGTAGCCGAACGGGTACAGATGCACGTGCTTTCCGGCATGGGGCTGATTGTACTGCACTCCGGCCATAAGTCCAAGCCGTTTATGCGCCTGATGGGAACTACCTGCTCCCTTACATGGAATGAAATCGGCGAGCGTGAGCGCATTTTTGTGATTGACCCCGCCCATCCCATCGCCAAGGGACTTCCTGCCTGCTTCGAGGTACAGCATGAGGAAATGTACGGCGAGCACTTTGACGTGCCTGCGCCCGACGAACTGGTGCTTTCCGCATGGTTCCAGTCCGGCCAAATTTTCCGCTGCGGGTGTGTATGGCGCCGCGGTTACGGCAAGGTGTTCTACTTCCAGCCCGGCCATGAGACCTACCCCACTTACAGCGAAAACGAGTATGTGCGTACTGTCATCCGCAATGCCGTGCGCTATGTTGCCCGTCCCGCAGGCCTGAATCCGCGCCTGGAATGCCCGCATGTAGGCGAGCTGGAGCGCGTGCCGGACTGCGATCGCACTGATCATTAAAATTAAAAAGGAGAAAAAGCTATGTCTGAAGAAGAACGTCTGGATATCGTAGAAGGCGTGGATGAGGAAGGCAACCGCCTGATTCTGCGCGTCAACCGTTATTTTTTCTATAACGGGGAAGAGTATGTGCTGCTCAGCGATGACATTGATGCGCCCAATCCCAATCTGGATGAGGTTGTCTTTTACGTGATGAAGGTGACCGAGAGCGTGGATGAAGACGGCGAAGAGATTGAGGAGTTTGAGCCGGTGGAGCAGGAGCTGATGGATCAGCTGATTGAGGTAATCAAGACCAATTTCGATTCGGACGGCGACATCATTGATGAGCTTTCCGATGATGAAGCACAGGAATAAAAATAGGATCCGATAATAGCAGTGCCGCACGGGATTCCCGCGCGGCACTTGGCGTATTTATTGATTTTGACGGAGCTTTCTCCATCTCGGTATGCAGAATGCTGCAAAAATGGTACCCAGCAAGGCGATAACGCACCATATGGTCAGGGTTGTCGACCAACCGTAGCCATCGGTTATCAGCGCGATACCGTACATGCTTAGCGCACTGCCAACATAGGTACAGGCGTTGAGCAGCCCCGAAATCATGGAGATTTTGCCGCTGCCGGCCAGATACTTGGGAGTCATGCTGCTCATGATCAGGTTTACGCCATGCATACAGGCAACGGCGAGGGCGAAAAACAGGACAGTAACGGCGAAAAATTGCGCGTTCAGCAGATGCAGCGCCAACAGGGCAATAAACCCGATGCCAAAGAGCAAGGCGGCACACTGCAGCTCGTTTTTAATTAGCCGCCTGTTCAGCCACAGGACAAGCTGGAAGCAGCCCATGCTGAAGAGGGGCAGCAGAACACCTGTCAGGATGGACTTTCCGCTTTCCATATTAAAGGTATCGGCAAGATAGGTGGGCATCCAGGTGGTAATGCCATCCCGAAGTGCGCCCTGCAGCACGATGACCAACATCATTACCGCTAGCAGAGGAAATAGCGCACGCAAATCGCTGCCATTTTCGGCATGACCTTCGGCGGGTTTGGACACGGGCGCGTTGTCTTGCGAGGGAAGCAGACGATCAACACGCTCGTAATGCAAAATCCAAAGGACGGCCATGCCGATTCCGACAACGGAGGCACAGTAGAATATCCCACGCCAGGTGCCGACCTTCAGCAGCAGCGGGATAAACAGATAGATGGCAATGGTGCCAATGCTGCTTCCCCAACTGACACGCACGGTGGCCGTTTTGTATTCGTCATCTGTCATATGGAGGCTCATGATCCGAACCAGCGGCGGCCATATCATGGCCTGTGCCATGCCGTTTGCGCTCCATACAACCGTCATCCATGCGGGAGACGGGCAGAAGGGAATCAACAGATTCATCAGTCCGCAGGCAATCAGCCCCCAGAAAATCAACAGCTGCGGCTTTACCCGATCTCCCAGATAACCGCTGACAAGCTGACCGAAGCCGTAGACAACAAACAGGCCGGTTTGCGCGGCGCTGGCATCCACCCTTGAAAAACCTTCGGCACGCACCATTTCTACCATGACCGCGCCGTAATCCAGACGCGTTAAATAGCTGCAGCAGTACACGGCAGCACATAGCAGGGTCAGGCGTTTGGCTTCCGCACGACGTTTCACGGATAAGTTCCCCATGGAATCTCTTCCTTTCATTATGCCTTGATGCGCTCGAAGTAGTGAATCAGCCCCAGACCTGCGATGTCCGCCACATCCTCTTCGGAAAAGCCGCGGCGGCGAAGTCCTTCAATCAGCTTGGGAAAGTCGGAGGGATTGTTCAAACCTTCGGGCTTGCGCTCAATGCCGTCAAAGTCCGATCCGAAGCCCACCTTGCCTTCTCCGCCGATATCATACATGTGGGCGATGTGATCAATCAAATGGTCAATGGTGGCCGGCTCACCGATGATGGTAGGCCAGAAATTGACGCCAACAAAGCCGCCTGCCTTGAACATGGCGCGCAGCTGCTCGTCACTCAGATTGCGGGGATGATCAACCAGCGCACGGCAATTGCTGTGGGAAGCCATGGGAGGCTTGTCGGTTTTGTTCAGAATGTCAAACACGCCTGCTTCATTCAGGTGCGAGACATCGGCGGCAATGCCCAGCCGCTGCATTTCGCGGATAGCCTGTACGCCGTAGGGCTTCAGTCCCTGCGTGCTGCCGCCCATGGCGGGGAAGCCGAGCGTGTTCTCATGGTTCCAGGTAATGGCTGCCATGCGTACGCCGTGCGCGCGGTACTCCGCAATGGTATGCAGGCCGGGATCAAAGGGCTCACAGCCTTCAATGGAGAGCATGACGGCTACTTCGCCATCCACGGCTTTGCCGGGGTCATCTACCTGTTTCCAGCCCTGCGATTTGAGCAGATCCAGCTTTTGCAGCATGTTCTGCATCAGGGCTTCTACATCACCCTTGCGGCCGGGGCCTACGTACATGGCCATGGTTTGCAGGCTGACGCCGCCTGCGCGCAGGTTATCCATGGTAACATCCAGGTGCTGATCACGGCCCGTGGCCATGCTGTAGAGGGTATCACAGTGACAATCGCAGATAATCATTCGTTTATTCCTCCGTTTCCCGATAGTCGATTATTTCGTAAGTTGTATGAAACTCTCCTTCACGCAGCCCGCGGGCGTCGGTTTCGATTTCGCCGCGCTGGTTATCGTAGGGGTCACAGCGTTCAAAGCGCTTGGCAGGGCTGAAGGGGGCGTAATAGCAGCGGTTGGCTACCATCCGCCAGGGGTCCAAATTGCCAAAGTAGAAATTCCACCTTAAATCGGAACCATGCCGGTATCCCGTGCCGCCGAAGGAGCAGTCTGCCGGCAGCCAGCCGAGCCGCTCGGAATAGAATTCTGCCCAGTCATGGCTGCCGACATCGCCCGGCATGGCATACAGGCCGCTCTGCCAACGGGCCGGAATGCCGCTGATGCGGCATAGGGTAATGAAAAGCAGGGCCTGCAGCCCGCAATCTCCGCGCAGGTTGACGGCAGTGTACTCCGCCCCGCCTTCAATCAGCAGGTACGGCCGCTGATAGGCGTACATCACATGCGTGGTGATAAAATCGTAAAACCTGCGGGCGATACGCACGGGATCACGCTCATCCCCGCGAAGCTCTGCGGCAAGGCTTTTCAGATAAGGCGTAAAGCAGATGTGCGGGGGCTGCTCGGCAAGATCCTCAGCCTGAACGGGACGGGCATGGGGGTATATCTTGCCATGCACGGTTTCGTCCATGGGATTTACGTATTTCGGATGCTGCGCCCAGCTGTATTCGGTGACAACGGGTGCATTCTCATCAGCGCAGAATTCCATGAATGCCGTGCGCTGCGGGGCATCCGGAGCATCCGCATAAAGAATTTTCAGCGTGGAACGCAGATCTGCGGCTTCTTCCTGCTGCATGCTTTGCGCGGGAATGGGCAGATGAATGCGGTAGCGCGTTCCGGCAGAAAAGGCTGAATCGGAGATGGCGGTGACGGCGCGCAGACGGAAGCGGCAGAGGCATTGTCCCGCCATAACGCGGCGGATGACGGCTTCCAGCTTTGGCTTTTTTTCGTCATAAGGGGCCTTGGCGCGCGCGTTGAGCGCACGCTGGGTTTTCAAGAGGGATGCGCACGTATCCTCATGATACATGCGCTGCCCCTGCAGATAAATAAAATCCAGCTTTCCATCCAGCAGATATTCCCGCAGTTCGGCAGCGGTAAAATCGGGTACACTCTGCCGCATTTCCTCCACCGCCGCAGCCTCCGTCAGCGTGTAAGCGCGGGGCAGGCGGCGAAGAAACATGCGCTCGGTTTCCAGACGCCTGCGCAGCATATCGGGCAGCCTGCCTGCCAGACGGCGGTCAATCACCTCAAGCGCCAGGGCATATTCGCCCGCCCCCTTCAGATGCGCAATATCTTCCGGCAGGGGACAGGAAAGCGACTGCAAATACGAATCAGGCACGGCTGACACCTCCGACGTGTTTGATTGATTCATTGTACTGCAATGCCACGAAAAAAACAAACATAATTTGAGAAAAAAAGCATAAATGCGCAAATTAAAACAATCCCCGTACCACCGGCGATTTTGCCAAGCGGCGCGGGGAAAACATTTTCGGCGCATTGCGCCTGCTTATACGGCAAACTGACTGTTGTAAAGCTTGGCGTAGAAGCCGTTCTTTTGCAGCAAAGATTCGTGATTGCCCATTTCAACAATGCTGCCGTCCCGCATGACCAGGATTACATCCGCCTCGCGGATGGTGGACAGACGGTGCGCAACGATAAAAGTGGTTCGCCCTTCCATCATGGTGGTAAAGGCATGCTGAATTTTCAGCTCCGTGCGGGTATCAATGGAAGAAGTTGCCTCGTCCAATATCAGCATGGGCGGCAGACACAGCATGATGCGCGTGATGCACAGCAGCTGCTTTTGACCCTGGGACAGGCTGCCACCATCTTCTCCGATGCGGGTATCGTACCCCTTGGGTAAGCGCTTGATAAAGCTGTGCGCATGGCAGGCCTTGGCAGCGGCAATCACCTCTTCATCCGTCGCATCCGGCTTACCCATCACCAGATTTTCGCGGATTGTGCCTGATTTCAGCCATGTTTCCTGCAATACCATGCCGTAATTGGCGCGAAGGCTGGCACGGGTGATGCTGCGGATATCCGTCCCGTCCACATCGATTGCGCCGCCGTTTACATCATAAAAGCGCATCAGCAGGTTGATCAGCGTTGTTTTTCCACAGCCGGTAGGGCCTACGATGGCAACGTGCTGGCCGGGCTTTACGGACAGGTTCAGGTGCTCAATCAGTTTACGGTCGGGCACATAGGAGAAGGATACATCCTGCATTTCCACCTGCCCCTGCGCATCCTTCAGCACGCGGGCGTCATTGGCATCGGGCTTTTGGGCGGGCTCGGCAATCAGGGCAAAAATGCGGGAAGCACAGGCCAAGGCATTCTGCAATTCCGTGATGACGCCGGAAATTTCGTTAAAGGGCTTGGTATACTGATTGGCGTAGCTTAAAAGCGTGGACAGATTGCCCACCGTGAAGCCGATGCCGCCGCAGGCCACGCACACCAGCGCGCCGCTGAGCGCAACGCCTGCATAAACTACGTTGTTTACAAATCGCGTACAGGGGTTTGTCAGAGAGGAATAGAAGATGGCCTGCAGGGAGCATTTTTCAAGCCGCTCGTTGATTTCATCAAACTTTTCCACGCTTTGACGCTCGTGACCAAAGGCCTTGACAACCTTCTGATTGCCGATCATTTCATCGATAAAGGCCGTCTGCTCTCCACGGGTTTCGCTTTGCTGACGGAAATAGCTGTAGGTATGCGTGGCAATAAAGCGCGCCACAACCAGGGACAGCGGTGTCAGCAGCACAACCACCAGGGCGATGGCGGGACGGATGGAGATCATGAAGCCAAGCGTACCCAAAATGGTGACAACGCCGGTGAAAAGCTGCGTAAAGCCCAGCAGCAGACCATCTGCAAACTGATCCACATCGGCAATCACGCGGCTGACAATTTCCCCCGTGGGGTGCGAATCAATATAGCTGAGCGGCAGAATCTGCAGTTTGGCAAACGCCTGCGCGCGCACATCACGCACAACATGGTAGGTAATTTTATTGTTGACGGTATTGACAATCCACTGCACGACGGCTGTGACGGCCACAATGACGGCGATGCGGATTACAAGTTTCAGAATGCCCTCAAAATCAACCTGACCGGCACCGATAATCATGTCAATTGCCCGGCCGATTAAAACGGGGACGTACAGCGTCAGTGCCACCGTGACCCCTGCGAGCAGGATGGACAGCAGCACCAATCCCCAGTAGGGACGCAGATATTCCAGCACCTTTTTCATTGTGCCCGGCTGCGCCTTTTGCTTTGCCTTGCTCATGCCCGCGCCTCCTTTTTAAACTGAGAATCATAAATTTCACGGTATACCTGGCAGCTTTCCAGCAGCTGCTGATGGGTGCCGACGCCCGCTACCGCACCGTCATCCAACACGATAATCTGGTCGGCATGCTGAATGGAGGAGGTGCGCTGGGATACGATAAACACCGTGGGATTTTCGGGCAGGGCCTTTAGGGCTTTCCGCAGCGCGGCATCCGTTGCAAAGTCCAGTGCCGAGGCGCTGTCATCCAAAATCAGAATATCGGGTTTCCTGACCAGCGCACGCGCAATGGTCAAACGCTGGCGTTGACCGCCGCTCAGGTTGCGGCCGTTCTGCTCGATTTGGGCATCCAGGCCGCCCTTGGCGGACAGCACATCCTCTGCCTGCGCCGTCTGCACCGCACGCAAAATTTCCGCATCCGTGGCATTTTCGTTGCCCCAGCGCAGGTTATCACGGATGCTGCCCTTGAAAAGCACGGCTTTCTGCGGCGTTACGCCGATGCGCGCACGCAGCGCGGATACATCCATGCCGCGGACATCCTGCCCGTCAATGAGCACCGCTCCATCCGTTGCCGTGTAAAAGCGGGGAATCAGGTTGACAAGCGAGGTTTTGCCGGAACCTGTTCCGCCGATCACGCCGACCGTTTCACCGGGACGCACGGCAAAGGAAATGTCGGTAAGGGATTCTGCCCCTGCGCCGGCATAGCGCAGGCTGACGTGACGGAACTCTACCCGATAAGGGGAAATTTCCTTTTTAAGCAGCGTATCCTGCGTTTCGCCGGAGGGTATTTCCAGCACGGTTTGAATGCGCTTGCCGCAGGCAACTGCCTTGGTGATGTTGATGATCAGGTTGGCCAGCTTGATCAGCTCAACCAGAATCTGCGACATATAATTATACAGCGCCACGACCGCACCCTGCGTGATGATACCGGCATCAACCCGAATGGCACCGGTGTAAATCAGGCACAGGATGGCCAGATTGATAATGACATAGGTAACAGGGTTCATCAGGGCGGAAATGCGCCCGACATGCTTTTGTTCGGCAGTGAGCGCCTCATTTTGACGGTTAAAATCCGCCGTCTCCTGCTGTTCTTTGCCGAAGGCGCGGATTACGCGCACGCCCGTCAGGTTCTCGCGCGTCATTCCCAGCACCTTATCCAGCAGCTGCTGCACTTTTTTGTACAGCGGCATGCTGATGAGCATAATGCCGAATACAACCACCGACAGCACGGGGATGGCTGCGGCAAACCACAGGGCTGCGCGGCTGTCCACGGTAAAGGCCATGATCATCGCGCCAAACACCACAAAGGGAGAGCGCAGCAGCAGGCGCAGCGTCAAGTTAAGCCCTGTCTGCACCTGATTCATATCCGATGTCATACGGGTAATGATGGTGGAGGTGCCAACCGTATCCAGCGTTTGATAGGAAAAACCCTGAATATGGGCAAACAGCGCATGGCGCAGCTTTTTGGTAAAGCCGACGGAAGCCTTGGCGGCAAAGTACTGCGCGGTGACCGAGCAGAGCAGACCGACCAGGCCCAGCGCAACCAGCACCAGACACATGCGCACAATGTATCCGCGCCCATCCTGCCCGCGTGCAATGCCGTTATCGATGATTGCCGCCACCACCAGCGGCACAATCAGTTCCAGAGCAGCCTCCAGCAGCTTAAACAGCGGGCCTAAGATGCTCTCCTTGCGGTAATCCTTCAGGTACGAAAACAGTTTCTTCATCCGAGCTCCCCCATGCTTGACATTTTCCGCTCAATAGCATACCATAAGCAGTGCTATATGTAAAATAGTTGTTTTACATATGGACTATATTTTTTATATATGGTGATAAAGGTGGATCTCAGACAGCTTCAATATTTCGTTGCAGCGGCGGATGAGGGCAGCATCAGCGGCGCGGCACGCAGGATGTACGTCACGCAGCCGCCGGTCAGCGTGCAGATTCAGCAGCTTGAACGTGAGCTGGGTGGCGCACTGTTTGTCCGCGGCGGCAGAAGGCTTGAACTGACACAGGCAGGGCGTGCGCTGTACCGCCATGCTACCCTGCTGCTTTCCCTCAGCCGCGTGGCGGAGGAGGATGTGCGTGCCGTACAGTCGGGTCAGCATGGCATCCTGCGGCTGGGGGTGGTATCCAGCGTCGGCTGTGCCATGGCAACGGACTGGCTGGCGGATTTTTGCCGCGAACAGCCGCAAATTGACTGTGAACTGACCGAGGCCAACACCTATGAGCTGCTGGAGCGGCTGCGTACGCATGTGATTGACCTTTGCATTGTGCGCCGCCCTTTCCCGGATGAAGGGTATGCCACGCTGCCTCTCCACAGCGAACCGCTGATGCTGTTCTCTTCTCCCGCCTTTCCGCAGGTCTCAAACTGGGCAGAACTGTCCCGCTTGCCGGTAATTACCTACCGCCGCTGGGAGCATATCCTGCGCAGACAGCTGGAGGATCGCACCTTGCCGCTTCGCCTGCGCTGCCTGTGCGATGATGCCCGCACGGCCGTCAGCCTGTGCGAGCGGGATGTCGGCGTGTGTATTGCCCCCGCCTCGGCCCGCGCACTTCTGCGCCGAACGGATATGTGCATTCAAAGCCTCCCGGACAGCACACTGCTTAGCGAAATTGTGCTTGTATACCTGCCGGGGCAGCCGCTGTGCGAGGCAGCAATGCGCTTTAAGGAAAGTCTTCAAAAAAACAGCAGCCGATAACGGAAAATGCTTTCCAAATCGGATGCTGACTGACATGCAAAATTGCGATATTGACATTTATCCCGCTGACTGCTAATATACCGATGAAAGATGACGCATCACGCTTTGCTGCCGGTATCGGATGGATGGGCGAAAGCAAAACAGGAGGCGTCATTTCTATAATAGGCAACTGCCGATCGGACTGAAAATTCCGATTGCACGGCTTATATTCGGATACAGATTGCGAGGCAGAAAGATGCTTTACTTGCGCTTATGCGAAAAAATCGTCAGTCGATACGGCGGCGATACCGAGACAGCCAGACGGGAAACCTGGGGGACTGTCGGCTCCCTGACGGGTATTGGAGCCAATCTGCTGCTTTCCTTCATTAAATTTGCTGTGGGACTGTCTACCGGAAGCGTTGCGGTTACGGCGGATGCAGCCAACAACCTTTCCGATGCGGGCGGCAGCATCATGTCTCTGGTCAGCGTGCGGCTGGCAAACCACCATGAGACGGACAGCAATCCATTCGGGTTCGGACGCGCGGAGTATCTGGGCGCATTGGGCGTCGGCGTGCTGATTGTCATCATGGGCATTGAGCTGTTCCGCTCCGGCATCGAAGGCATCATTCATCCCGAGAATGCCGTTTTTTCCTGGCTGTCGCTGGGGCTGATGGGCTTCAGTATTTTCATCAAGGTGTGGCTGTTTTTTGTCTATCGCCGCATCGGAAAGCCCATAAAGAATACGGCACTCCTGGCAGCGGCCAAAGATTCACTTAGCGACTGCATCGCCACCTCGGCGGTTATTATCAGCATGCTGCTGTCCAAACTGCTTGGCTGGCACGCGGATGGCTATATCGGCCTGTTGGTATCCCTGCTGGTATTCTATGCCGGCTTTGAGGTATTGCGTGATACGGTCAATCGCCTGCTTGGCGGAAAGCCGGACCATGAGCTGGGGGATCGGCTGATTGCGCGGGTAAAATCCTATCCTTACGTACAGGGCGTGCATGATTTTGTGATGCACGATTACGGCCCGGGCCGCTGCATGGCATCCATCCATGTGGAGGTTCCCGCCGATGGCAGCCTGGTGGCCATGCACGAGGTAATTGATCAAATGGAGCGCGACATATATGCGGAATTCCATGTGCCGCTGTGCGTGCATATGGATCCGGTGGCCGAACCGGATGCCTATATCAAGGCTGCGGAGGATGCGCTCCGTGACTTCCTTGCCCGGTACGATCCGCCCATGACGCTGCATGATTTCCGCTTTGTGCCGGGTGAAAAACAAACCAACCTGATCTTTGATGTGGATGCTCCGCCCTCTTTCCGCAACCAGGATCTTCTGGGTGAACAGCTGAAAGCAAAGGCACGCGAGATGGATAAACGCTTCAGTTGCGTTATTCGCTTTGACACAAACTATTATAATTGAAGTATGCCGCACTTTTACTATGGATGACCGCGCAAATGAGGAAAACGATGATGTACAAACGCTTGCTTTGCCTGCTGCTTGCCTTGATGCTGCTTTGCCTGCCTGCCTTTGGCGAAGAGGATGAAGAACTGGAGATGACCGATGAGGAAATCACCAAGCTGCTGTGGGAAATGTACCAGACGGGAAACGGTGATATTGATTATGCCGTCCTTCCCGATGATTATCAGGAACCCATCGAAGGAAAAAGCGGCATCTATAACCTGCTGCTGCTGGGCATTGACAATCCGGGGGATTCGATTACGGGACGCAGCGATACCATGCTGCTGGCCTCTGTCAACGCCCGCACGGGCACGCTGAAGCTGATTTCCTTCATGCGCGATACCTATGTTTCTATTCCGGGAAAAGGCCACAATAAGCTCAATGCCGCCTATGCCTACGGCGGAGCGGAATTGCTGATTGAAACGCTGGAAAAATCCTTCGGTGTGCAGGTGGATGGTTATGTTGCCGTCAACTATCAGCTGATGGCCGATCTGGTGGATGCCATCGGCGGCATCGACTTAACCGTTACCAAGGACGAAATGAAGAAGCTGAACGGCATTCTGGAGTATTACAACCGTCAGCGCGGGGCGGACCGCTCCGAACAGCTTCTGACGGAATACGGGGATCTGCATCTGACGGGCCTGCAGGCCATGAGCTATGCGCGCATCCGCAAACTGGACAGCGATTTTGTGCGGGTGGAGCGTCAGCAGCACGTGATTCAGGCAATTTACAAGCAGCTTGAATCGCTGGAACTGACAAAGCTGATCACCGTGATGACCACGTATATCGGCAAGGTAAGCACCGATGTTACCCTGGCGGAGGCAGCCGGGCTTGTTACCGGCATCATGGGATACCCGGAAATGCAGGTGCAAACCTTGCGTGTGCCTGCGGACGGAGCCTACAGCAGCACAACCCTGTCGGGCACCTATTATATCATTCCCAAGCTGGAAAGATGCCGACAGGATATATCAACCTTCCTCGGTAACTGAATGAAATACATAAGAATACAAAAACTTTGCATAAAAATTCAAAAAACACTTGACAAAGGCTTTTGTAAGGTGTATTATATGCACGTTCCATACAGGAACACACTTGTGAATCAATTTATCGGAGGTCAATTTTATGAAAAAGCTGCTTAGCATCCTGCTTGCCCTGGTGATGGTCTTCACCGTTTCCGCCGCAATGGCCGAAAAGCTTACCATGGCTACCAACGCTACCTTCCCTCCCTATGAGTATGTAGATGAAACGTCCGAGTACGGCGGTTTCGCCGGCATCGATGTGGAAATCGCCGATGCCATCGCCAAGAAGCTGGGCTATGAAGGCGTTGAAGTTGTCGATATGGAATTTGATGCCATCATCTCCGATGTTGCCACCGGCAAGTCCATGATCGGCATGGCCGGCCTGACCGCCAACAACGAGCGTATGCAGAACATCTACTTCTCCTTCCCCTATGCCACCGGCATTCAGGCCGTTATCGTAGCGGAAGGCTCCCCCATCACCAGCGTGGATGATCTGTTTGCCGAGGGTGCTACCTATAAGGCCGGCGTTCAGATGAACACCACCGGTGATATCTACGCCAGCGATGACCTGGGCGATGATCGTGTTGTCCGCTTCAACAGCGGCACCGATGCCGTCATGGCGCTCAAGAGCGGCAAGGTCGATTGCGTCATCATCGATAACGAGCCTGCCAAGTCCTATGTGTCCAACACCACCGGCCTCAAGATTCTGGAGACCAAGTATGCCGAAGAAGACTACGCCATCTGCGTATCCAAGAACAATGTGGAACTGCTGGGCAAGGTCAGCGCCGCGCTGCAGGATCTGATTGCCGACGGCACCGTGCAGGCGATTGTGGATAAGTACATCACTGCCGAATAATCTTGGAATAACCGCACATTGCAATTTATGAAAAGGGAAGCAGCCTGCGCTGTTTCCCCTTTCGTCTGTTCATGAAGGAGGCCTCACTTTGACCCCTTGGATTTTTGCCGAATCTCGGCTTTGGAGCAGCATTGCCGCATGGTTTGCCGATGTGAAGGGCGAGTTTATCACAAACTTCATCACCAAAAACCGTTGGCGCATGCTGCTCAACGGCCTGGGCACTACGTTGCTGATTACCCTGCTTTCCTGCCTGATGGGCATTGCCATCGGCATTGTCGTGTCCATCATCCGCTCCACATGGGATAAAACGGGCGAAGAAATGCGTCCCGGCTTTTCCAAGGGCGTGATGCGCGTGCTCAACCGCATTGCCGTGATCTACCTGACGGTGATCCGCGGCACGCCTGTGGTCATCCAGCTGATGATTGCCTACTATGTGATCTTTGCCTTTTCCAGCAACGGCGTCATGGTGGCAACGCTGGCCTTCGGCCTGAATTCGGGCGCTTACGTGGCGGAGATTTTCCGCGGCGGCATCATGTCCATCGACAAAGGTCAGTTTGAGGCAGGCAGAAGTCTGGGCTTTAATTATGTGCAGACGATGGCTTACATCGTGGTGCCGCAAGTGATTAAAAACGTGCTGCCTGCCTTGGCCAATGAGTTTATTTCCCTGCTGAAGGAAACCTCCGTTGCAGGCTACGTCACTGTGGCGGATTTGACCTATGCGGGCAACCGCATCCGCGGCGTTACCTTTTCGCCGTTCATGCCCCTGATTGCCGTGGCCCTGATTTATCTGGTGCTGGTAATGTTCTTTACCAAGCTTGTCGCCCTGCTGGAGAGGAGGCTTCGCAACAGTGACCACTGATGTATTGATTGATGTAAAAAACCTGCGCAAGACCTTTGACAACGGCAAACTGGTTGCGCTGAGCGATGTCAGCGCGCAGATTCATCGCGGCGAGGTGGTGGTGGTAATCGGCCCCTCCGGCAGCGGCAAATCCACTTTCCTGCGGTGTCTGAATCTGCTGGAACATCCAAACGGCGGACAGATTATCTTTGACGGCGTTGATATCACCGATCCCTCCGTAAATATCAACATCCACCGCCAGCGCATGGGCATGGTGTTCCAGCATTTTAATCTGTTTCCCAATATGACCATCCTGCGCAACATGACCCTTGCGCCCACAAAGCTTTTGCATAAAACGCCTGCCGAGGCCGAAAAGAAGGCCATGCAGCTGCTGGAACGCGTCGGGCTGGCCGATCGCGCCGCCTCCTATCCCAGCCAGCTCAGCGGCGGACAAAAGCAGCGCATCGCCATTGTGCGTGCCCTGTGCATGGAACCCGAAGTGATGCTCTTTGATGAGCCTACCAGCGCGCTGGATCCCGAAATGGTGGGCGAAGTGCTGGATGTAATGAAGCGTTTGGCACAGGAAGGCATGACCATGGTGGTAGTCACCCACGAAATGGGCTTTGCCCGCGAGGTGGGGGATAGGATCCTGTTTATGGATGACGGCGCTATCATGGAGCAAGGGACGGCTGATGAGGTGTTTAATCACACCAAGACGCCCCGCGCTCAGGACTTTTTAAGAAAGGTACTGTAAGCCATGCAGCGCGCAAAACGCATCGTATGCCTGCTGCTCTGCCTGCTTTTGCTGCTGTGTACCTTGCCTGCCTGCGCCGAATACCGTGAGCTCTCCTTGGGCATGAGCGGCAAGGACGTATTGAAACTTAAGCAGGCCATGTACTATCTTGGCTATTTTACATCGCTGAACCTGTCTGAAAGCTACAACAACGTGATGGTACAGCGGGTAAAAAACCTTCAAAAGGCAAACGGCCTGGAAGAAACGGGCATTGCCGATGCCGCATTGCAGGAGCTGGTCTTTTCTGGCCTTTGCCTGCCTACAGCGGGCGCGCCGCAGCCCACTGCCGTGCCTACGCCTGCCCCGACCCCCATCGTGCCGCAGAACCTGCCGGACTACCCTGCGCTGACAGATGACGGCTTCCTGCCATCCGGCGAAGAGCCGTATGTGTATATCAACACCGATGAAGGTCTGTGGATCTATAAATCCGATTGCCTGTCGGTGGAGATTCGCCGCTGCGAGGACCCGGTATCCACCCTCATATGGTACGAAACAGAGGTTCTTTGCACGCCCGAAAGCCCCTTGACCACCTGCCTGACCGAGGGCAAAACGCCGGGAAAAAGCTGCCTGAATCCCGTAACCCTGGCCAACAACAACAATGCTGTGCTGGCGATTACCGATGATTTCTTTGCTGTCCGCCGCAACAACAAGCAAACGGTTGGCGTGGTGATCCGCAACGGCCGTATCATATCGGATAAGACCGTCAAGGCAAACAACCCGAGTTTCCCCAATCTGGAGGTGCTGGCGGTTTTTGATGACGGCAGCATGAAAACTTACGCAAGCAATGCCTATACTGCTCAAGAATATCTGGATATGGGCGTTACCGACACCTTTGCTTTCGGGCCGATACTGGTATCGGATGGTCAGCTCGGCGAGCACATGACGGATGACAGCTACTATCATTATCGTGAGCCCCGCTGTGCGATCGGCATGATTGAGCCGTACCACTATATCATCCTGACCGTGCGCGGCCGCGCGAATGATTCCAAAGGGGCATACCTTGGCTGGCTGGCCGAAAAAATGCTGGAGCTCGGCGCTGTGGAAGCCATAAATCTGGACGGCGGCGGAACGGTCTGCCTGGTGTTCATGGGCGAGCTGCTCAACAAAAAGAGCGCATCCCGTGATGTCAGCAGTCTGATTGTCTTCGGCGCGGCCAAATAAGGCGGCTTGCAAAGACAGTCGCAAGAAATGTGAAAAAATTCAAAAATGGTGTTGACAAACGCCTGCGAATGTGATATCATCTATCACTGTCAGCAGGGATTAAATCCCCCGACACTCCCCGACGACGGCCTGCGCCTGTAGCTCAGTCGGATAGAGCAACGGCCTTCTAAGCCGTGGGTCAGGGGTTCGAATCCCTTCAGGCGCGCCAACCCATATGGTGGGTGTAGTTCAGTGGTTAGAGCGCCAGATTGTGGCTCTGGATATCGTGGGTTCGACTCCCACTACCCACCCCATTTTTCTCTTTCGGTTGGCGTCTCCTATGCGATAGGGGTGTAGCCAAGCGGTAAGGCAAGGGACTTTGACTCCCTGATTCGTAGGTTCGAACCCTGCCACCCCTGCCAGATGACCCATTAGCTCAGGTGGTAGAGCACTTGACTTTTAATCAAGGTGTCCGGAGTTCGAATCTCCGATGGGTCACCACCTTTTGTTTAAAGGTCAAGCACGGGCGGGCGTGGCGGAATGGCAGACGCGCCAGACTTAGGATCTGGTGTCTAACGACGTAAGAGTTCAAGTCTCTTCGTCCGCACCACTTCTGCTTCACGCGGTAGTAGCTCAGTTGGTAGAGCGCAACCTTGCCAAGGTTGAGGTCGCGAGTCCGAGCCTCGTCTACCGCTCCACATTCCTCTTTTGAGAGCCATGCCCCCTACGTCTCATGCGGGTGTAGCTCAATGGTAGAGCTCCAGCCTTCCAAGCTGGTCACGTGGGTCCGATTCCCATCACCCGCTCCAGTTTGAGGATGCTTTGCTCCTCATATGCGCCATTAGCTCAGTTGGTAGAGCACCTGACTCTTAATCAGGGTGTCCCGGGTTCGAGTCCCTGATGGCGCACCAAGATCCGTCTCGAAAGAGACGGATCTTTTATGCTTACTTTCGCTAACTTTAGGAGCCTGCTCTGCGGACATTTTCGGAGTAGGCTCCTCTGCTTTTGGATCGCTGATTTACTCTATGCTTCCGCAAACGATAAATGGGAGCTGCAAGGAAATGTTTTTCACCTTGCAGCTCCATGTTTTTATGCGTTTGATGCAGTGATTATTCCTCCGCCTCAATGCGCCGCAAACCGGCGACATGGGATACGGGCAGGGAGAAGCAAATCGCGCCCGAGGGCGTGCCCGGGCCGGCCTTTTCGATGATGGATTTCATGATGTCGGCTTTGATTTCGGCGCGAGCCACAATCAGCAGCACGGATTTTTCATCGGCAAGGGAGATGCCGAGAAACTTTTCCGCGGCCATCAGGCCGGCGCCTTTGGCGGCCAGCAGCGTGCCGCCCGTTGCACCCGCGGCGCGCGCAGCGTCCATGACATCATCCGAGCAGCCTTCGTTTAGGATTACATAAATCAGCTCATGTGCAAATGTCGTTTCCGGCTTGCCGCCGAAGGATTGATTTTCGGTCAGATATGCCAAAGTTTTCCCTCCTCCTACGCTCTTGATGGGTATGGACAGCATGATGCCGTTGCCGGGAATATCAATGAACAGCTTTCGCTTGGCCGCCAGCATGACATGATGCGTTTTCTCACTGTCGGCAACGGTGGATATGATGGCCTTCTCTGTGGCCTTCAGACCGTTCAGGGTTAAGTGCTCCTGCGTGGCGGTGCCGCGCCCCAGCATGGTCAGCGACATTGGCAGGCCGGCTTCCTTAAAGATAGCTTCCATGCTTTCGCGGCGGTCGCGGTCCATCATGGTGATCACCAGATTCAGGCTCATGTCACACCTCCCAAAGCTCGATGATATCATTGTCGCCGTAGCGAGCCTGTGCCGTCGATTTGGCCTGACGGCGGGATTTGATTACGTATACCATGCCCATGGCCTGTACGGTGATGAGGGGCATCATGGCAACCATGGCGACGATGCCGAAGGCATCTGTCATGATGTTGCCGCCCATTGCATTGCACGCACCCATGGCGAAGGGCAGCATAAAGGTGGCCGTCAAGGGGCCCGAGGCCACACCGCCCGAGTCAAACGCGATGGCGGTAAATGTCTGCGGTACAAAGAATGCCATAACGAGGGCCAAGAGATAGCCTGGCACCACAAACCACAGGATGGAAATGCCCGTCAGCACGCGCACCATGCTGAGCCCCATGGCCGAGGCAACGCCGATAGACAGACTGAGCCCCATGGCTTTGGCGGAGATTGCGCCTGCGCTCAATTCCTCCACTTGCTTGTTAAGCACATGCACAGCAGGCTCGGCATTGATGATAAACCAGCCCATCAGCATGGACAGGGGGATCAGCAGAAAGCGCAGTTCGGGCGCGGCAAGACGCTCGCCCAGAATATAGCCCAGGGAGGAAAATCCCACATTGACGCCCGTCAGAAACAGCACGAGCCCGACACATGTCCAGATCAGACCCACCATGATGCGCAGGAAAGGCAGGCGGCGCAGCCGCAGGGAAACCACCTGGAATATCAAAAAGAAGACGATAATGGGCAGAAGTGCGATGACAACCTCTTTCAGGTAGGCGGGCAGGGAAGAAACATAGCTTTTTCCCAGTGCAACCGTATCCTGATAGTTGCTCAGCACCATGGATGCCGCTGTATCTGCGCTGCCGCGGTAGATAAAGCCAAGCAGCATCACCGCCAGGATCGGCCCAATAGAGCACAGTGCAACCAAACCGAAACTGTCCGTCTGGGCATGGCTGTCGCTGCGGATGGAGGCAACACCTACGCCCAAAGCCATGATGAAGGGCACGGTCATAGGCCCTGTTGTGACGCCGCCGGAGTCAAAGGCCACTGCCAGAAAATTCTTGTCCACCAGCGCGGTCAAAATAAAAATCAGCGCATAAAAACCCAGCAGCATCCAGCGCAGGGGGATGACCAGCAGGATGCGCAGCATACTCAGCAGCAGAAAGATGCCGACACCTACGGATACCGTGATAATCAGTACGGTGGTGTCAATGCTGGGCACGTTGTTGGCCAGCACCTGCAGATCGGGCTCTGCCACGGTGATGGCCACGCCCAGCAGGAAACTAACCGCTAAAATCAGCGCAAGATTGCGGGATCTGGTCAGCTTTGCGCCCATATGCGTGCCGATTTGCGTCATAGACACCTCAGAGCCCAGCGTAAAGAGTGCCATGCCGATAATCATCAGGATCGAGCCGATTAAAAATGAAAGCATCAGGTCGGTATCTACCGGTACAAGGCTGAAGCACACAATGGTAACAATCAGCGTGATTGGCAGCACGGAAGCGACCGACTCCCGAAATTTCTCAGCGAGTTGTTTGTTCTTGCCCAATTCATTTCCTCCTTGTCCTAATCTCTGGCCAATATTATACCATATACAGACATGAAAATGAATAGACAAAACGATAAAAATGCATAAATTCCTGCATATGAAAAAGCCGCTCTGCAAAAACAAAGCGGCAGGGGGATTGCGGACAATCGAGATTAACGCATCATATCGGACAGCGCCTGAAGAACACCGTTAGCCATCCACGTCATACCCAGATCATTGGGATGCAAGCCATCCTGGAAGAATGTGGGCACATGCGGCATCAGGCGCCAGCCCTCCACAATACGCATTTGCGGATAAGGCTTGCACAGGCGCGCAATGGCATCGGCCAATTCGCTTTCACGGTACAGGTTGGGACGGTCGGGACGCAGATCAGGCTCCCCGCGCACACGCTTGACGGGCGTGATGACCGCCACGGGGATATCGGGGTAAAGCTGATCCAGACGCTTGAAGAAACGCCCCGCATAGTCATCATAATCGGCACTGTCGGCACGGTTGGACCAGTCGTTGGTGCCCAGCGCAACGGTGATCAGATCGGGATTAAAGCCCGTGCTGTCCAGCATTTCGGGCTCAAAACGCACGGCGGCAACGGACTGGTTCAGGCACTCGCAGCCCAGCGCGCGGGATACCTGCATGGCGTATCCGGCAGAGCAGTATTCCGCGCCGATTCCCTGCGTGATGGAATCGCCGATCATCAGCACATGGGCGCTGCGCTTGGGCACGGGGGCAAGGTAATAGTTGCCTTCGGGGATCAGGATATCGCCCAGCGCGAAAATCAGCGTATGCGGCAGGAAAATCACCACGCGCTTGCGGCCTTCACCCAGCTCAAAGGTGTTTTCCAAGGGCTGATTCCAGGGCTGCTCCATCAAGTGCGTAAGCTGGTGAACCAGCACATCGTTTACATAGATATCCAGGCTGGTATCACGATCGGCACAGTCCCGCGGATAGCCGCCCACGATTTTCCACTGCAGGGTAAAGGAAGGCGCATTGGTATCAAATTCCAGGGTGATGCCCGCCGTCATGCGTGCTTTTTCGCCCATGACGGCGCCGTAGGGGATATGGTCATAGAAGGCACACTGCACGGGAGTATGACGGGCAGGCACCAGATAGTCATCCTCCTGGGGAGCAACGGAAAGACAATTGTGAAAGCACTCGCGCATCAGGCTTTTATCCATAAGGCTTGGTTCCTCCTGAAAAAAAGCGGCCGATAGGGCCGCGATAAAAGATAATGGGAAAACGGATGTTTAGAAGCGCAGCTTGCCTTCAATGAAAGCCTTCAGGTCTTCTACCTTTACGCGCTCCTGCTGCATGGTATCACGGTCACGCACGGTGACGGAACCATCGGTCTCGGTGTCAAAGTCCACGGTGATGCAGAACGGCGTGCCGATTTCATCCTGACGGCGGTAACGCTTGCCGATGGAACCGGTTTCGTCATATTCCACCATGAAGTACTTGGCCAGCTCGCTGTAAATCTCACCGGCCAGGCCGCCGAGCTTGTTTTTCTGCAGGGGCAGCACGGCAGCCTTGTAGGGCGCCAGCGCGGGATGCAGATGCAGCACGGTGCGTACATCGCCGCCTTCCAGCTCTTCCTCGGCATAGGCATTGCACAGGAAGGCCAGCACGGAGCGCTCCACGCCCAGCGACGGCTCAATGCAGTAGGGCACATACTTTTCGCCCGTGGTGGGATCCAGATATTCCATGCTCTTGCCGCTGTGATTTTGATGCTGGGTCAGGTCGTAATCGGTACGGTCGGCCACACCCCAAAGCTCGCCCCAGCCGAAGGGGAACAGGAACTCAAAGTCCGTAGTCGCCTTGGAATAGAAGGCCAGCTTTTCGGGCTCGTGATCACGCAGACGCAGGTTTTCTTCCTTCATGCCCAGGCTCAGCAGCCAGTTGCGGCAGAAGGAGCGCCAGTAATCAAACCATTCCAGATCGGTGCCGGGCTTGCAGAAGAACTCCAGCTCCATCTGCTCAAACTCGCGCACGCGGAAGATAAAGTTGCCGGGGGTGATCTCATTGCGGAAGGACTTGCCGATCTGGCCGATGCCGGCGGGGATCTTCTTGCGGGTGGAGCGCATTACGTTCTGGAAATTGACAAAGATGCCCTGCGCCGTTTCGGGACGCAGATACAGCTCGCTTACGCTGTTTTCGTTTACGCCCTGGAAGGTTTTGAACATCAGGTTAAACTGCCGGATGCCCGTAAAATCCTTTTTGCCGCAGACGGGGCACTTGATATCATGCTCGGCAATGTACTGTTCCAGCTCGGCATTGCTCCAGCCGTCGCCCGTTTCCTCGCCGTGGGTAAAATCCTCAATCAGCTTATCGGCACGGAAACGCGCCTTGCAGGCCTTGCAGTCCATCAGCGGGTCATTGAAGCCGCCGACGTGCCCCGAGGCCACCCAAACTTCGCGGTTCATCAGGATGCCTGCGTCCAGGCCCACGTTGTACTTGCTCTCCTGGACGAACTTCTGCCACCAGGCACGCTTGATGTTGTTCTTGAATTCTACGCCCAGGGGACCGTAGTCCCAGGCGTTCGCCAGGCCGCCGTAAATCTCGGAGCCGGGATAAATAAAGCCGCGCGATTTGCACAGCGCGACCAGCTTGTCCATGGTCAGGTTGCTCATGGTGTCATTCCTCCCATATTTCGTGCCTCTGTATCATATCACGTTTCGGCAATTTGTCAAGGAAATGCATTATATAATGAAAGAAAGCACCATGTAAATGATGCAGCAGGCCAGGTCGGACAAAAGGCAGCACACATCCTTTTCGCCATCGTCCAGATCGTCAAAGGTGACCGGCTTTTCATCAATATAGTCAATCATATCCCCGTAGCTGCGCACCGGCTTTTTGCGGATGTTCACGCGCTTCATCATCAGCTTTGGCAGGCGCACCCCGTCCAGACGCAGCCAGGCAATCCAGGCAAGCAGGGCAAAGACGACACCCAGCAGCAGGGCGGTATACATCAAAATATGCGAGCCCTTCAATATAAGGTTTGCCGCCAGCAGCAGAATCAGGGCAATCAAAAAGCGGTTGGTACCCATATAAATGGCGGGCCGCAGCAGGGCACGGCTGTATATCGAGCGGATCTTTTTCAGCATAAAATCAACCTCCTACATGATTATACACGATTTCGCTTTTTAAAACAACGCCCAAATCGGACAAATTACACATGAACATGAAAGTTTGCACCACTTCAAAATTCAAATTCCGCAAACTCTGCCTTGAACGTTGCACAAAATTGTACCTTGTTTGTATTTGAATTGCATTTTGCTTGACAGATCCCGTCACTTTCTGTATAATCTCCCCATACACATTCGGTGGCGCGATAACCTGCCCTGTGTAGAAGAAACAAGGAGGAAAGAACATGAAAAAGTATTTGTCCCTCATGCTGGCCCTCGTGCTTGTTCTCAGCTGCTTCACCTTCACGGCGTCTGCTGATGAGATCAAGGACCTGCGCACCTATGAGACGGTCAGCCGTGAAATGGAGACCTGGTGCTACCATTATTCCCAGATGGCCGTTGACCTGAACGTACTGAGCAACTTCTATGATCACCTGCTCACCAACAACGCCAACGGCGAACTGATTGGCTGCGTTGCCAAGGAATGGTCCTCTCCCGATGGCGGCCAGACCTGGGAATTCAAGCTCAATGAGGGCGTAACCTGGGTTGACTATCAGGGCAACTACAAGGCCGACTGCACCGCGCAGGACTGGATCACCGGTCTTGAATGGGTGCTGAACTACGGCAAGAACCAGGCCAACAACACCTCCATGCCCATCGAAATGATCCAGGGCGCCGGTGACTACTACAACTACACCAAGGAACTGGGCGCTGACGAAGCCAAGAAGCTGGGCACCGAAAAGTTCCTGGAAATGGTTGGCATCGAAGCTCCCGATGACTATACCCTGATCTATCACTGCACCGATAAGCTGAGCTACTTCCCCTCTGTGGCCTGCTACAACTGCCTGGCTCCTCTGTCTGCGAAGCTGATTGAGGAAATCGGTGTTGACGGCTACTTCGGCTGCGATTACACCACCATGTGGTACAACGGCCCCTACACCTGCTCTGAGTACATCTACCAGAACGAAAAGGTCCTGGTCAAGAATGACTCCTACTGGAACAAGGAAAACACCAAGGTGTTCGACAGCGTCACCATCAAGATGGCTGAGTCTGTTGACGTCGCCTTCCAGTGGTTCCAGGCCGGTGATCTGGACACCATCTCTCTGAGCCAGTCCAACCTGAGCACCATCTACAACAACGCCGACAACGAATTCCATGATTACCTGGTTGAAGTCCGCCCCACCAAGTACTCCTATCAGATCCACCTTGTGTATGATAAGAAGAACGCGGACGGCACCCCCGATACCAACTGGAACACTGCCGTTGCCAACGAAAACTTCCGTCTGGCCCTGTACTACGGCCTGGATGCCACCAACTATCTGGCCCGCACCAACTTCATCAACCCCCTCAGCTGCCAGAACTTCTGCTACACCGCCAACGTTGTATCCGTAAACAGCCAGGGCGTTGACTACACCCAGCTGGTACGCGACGAACTGGGCCTGCAGTATGACAGCACCACCTATGCCCGCCGCGATGAGACCAAGGCTGCCGAATACAAGGCCAAGGCTATCGAAGAGCTGACCGCCGCCGGCGTTGAACTGCCTGTCAAGATGGCTTATTACATCCAGGGTTCCAACCAGACCGCGAAGGACACCGCCGATGTATTTGCTCAGCTGATCAGCGACTGCCTGGGCGATGATCTGGTAGTGCTGGATGTCGGTACCTATGTTACCAGCCAGACTTCCGAAGTCCGCAAGCCGCAGCTGGCCTCCATCTACGTCAATGGTTGGGGCGCTGACTTCGCCGATCCTATCAACTTCCTGGGTCAGGAAACCTACGGCGAGGATAACGCTTACTACTCCATGAACTACTCCATGATCAACAACGCCACCGATGAAAAGCTGATCGCCACCTATAAGGAATTCACCGCCATGGTGAATGAGGCCAAGGCCATCACCGATGATCTGGATGCCCGCTATGCTGCTTTCGCCAAGGCTGAAGCCTACATGATCGAGCATGCGCTGGTGATCCCTTGGATGTACGAAGTATCCTGGAAGATCACGGGCGTCAATGAGTACACCAAGATCTACACCGCTTACGGCAACCAGTCCGAGCGCTATGTAAACTGGGAGACCAACAGCGATCTGTACACCACCGAAGATTACGAAGGCTTCAAGGTCGGCAAGTAATTTTCACTGAAAACCGGAGGAGCGGCCTTCTTTCGGGAAGGCCGCCCCTTTTCGAAATTCATGCAGCACGCTTTTGCAAAGCGTAAGTGCTGTTTTAGGGCATTATCGCAGCCCACGGGGCGGTAATGCCCTAAAACAGTAATGATACAACAAAGGGGATGAACCGATGGCAAAGTACATTTTGAAGCGTTTAGCGCAGTCTGTGCTGACAATCTTCCTGGTTGTCTGCGTGGTTTTCCTGCTGATGCGCCTCTTGCCGGACGACTACTACTTTACCGAAGAGCAGCTGATTAAGCTGTCTGAAGAACAGCGGCAGGATATCCTGAAGGAAGCCGGCATGCTGGATCATCCCTTGGTGCAGCTGGGACGCTATCTGCGGGATCTGATCCTGCACGGCGATTTCGGCACATCGCACCGTATCCAGACGGGCAAGAGCGTAACCTCCATTATCGGAAGCCGTTTCGGCATTTCCATGCGTCTTGGCCTGATATCGCTGGCATTTGCACTGGTAATCGGCGTGACGTCGGGTATTCTGCAGGCACGCTTTAAGGATGGTCTGTACGACCACATCGGCACGGCCTTTACCATCTTTGTAAACGCAGTGCCGCACCTGGTGTCCTACTCCCTGGTCATGGTGTTCGGCGCTCGCTGGCTTGGACTGCCCAGCATGTATTCAAGCCGCAAAATGTGGAAGTTTGTGCTCTTCGGCATGCAGTGCAAGTTTAATTACTCGCAGATTCTGCCCATCATTTGCCTGTCGCTAGGCTCCATTGCCAGCTATATGCTGTGGATGCGCCGCTACATGGTGGATGAACTGAACAAGGATTACATCCGCCTGGCCAAACTGAAGGGTCTGAGCAGCACCAGGGTAATGTTCAGCCACGTGATGAAAAACGCTTTCCTGCCTTTGGCGCAGTACCTGCCCTACTCCGTCCTTTTGACGGTGGGCGGCTCCATCTTGGTGGAACGCTTCTTCTCCGTGCCGGGCATCGGCAACCTGCTGCCCGACGCAATCGCAAAGTTCGATGTTAACTGCGTACAGGCGCTGGTTATCCTGTATGCGGCACTGGGCATCACGGGCTTGTTCCTGGGTGACCTGCTGCTGACCGTGCTGGATCCCCGCATTTCGCTGGTTGAGAAAGGAGAGACGCGCTGATGGCTAAAAGAATGGTAGTAGACCTGGACGTGGATAAAAGCGCGATTGATACCAATCTGGACAAGCGCTATGGCCTGGGAAGCGTGCATTCCGACGCGCGCACGCAGATGCCCGAAAAGCAGCTGTTTAGCTTTGCCGAGTACAAGGCACAGGATGCAGAGCGCATCGGCTACAGCAATTATTCCTACTGGAAAAGTGTATGGCAGAACTTTTTGAAGAAAAAGATCGCCGTAGTTATGGCCTTTGTGTTCTTCCTGCTGCTGATCTTTACCTTTGTGGCGGTGAAAATCAGCAAGTTCGATTACAATACCCTGCGCATTGAGACGGAGAACATGTTTATCTCCCCCAACAGCACCTACTGGTTCGGCACCGATAACCTGGGGCGCGATTACTGGAGCCAGGTATGGTGTGCCACGCGCACGTCCATCATCCTGTCGGTGTCTGTATCGCTGGGCCAGATTTTCGTGGGTGTGTGCATCGGCCTGGTATGGGGCTATGTGCGCAAGCTGGATCGCTTCTTTACTGAGCTTTACAATTTTATTGACAACATCCCCACGATCATCTACAT